>CAMZKT010000074.1 GCA_947311435.1 uncultured Desulfocapsa sp. | reverse complement strand
TTTGCCTATATTATGAATGCCGGCCAGATCATAACCAGTGGAGTAGCCGATGATATCATTGAAAGTGAAGTTGCCAGGAAAATGTATCTTGGCGAAAATTTCAGCATGTAATACACCGTAAAACCCCTTTAAATTATATAAATAAATGGCCCTTGAACTCAGACAACAGCTTAAGCTCACTCAAAAACTGGTAATGACACCTCAGTTGCGTCTTGCCATTAAGCTGCTACAGATGAACCGTTTAGAGCTGGGCGATGCTCTTCAAGCAGAGCTTGAACAAAACCCTGGTCTTGAAGAAGACACAAGCATCCAGCCAAAAAAGAACAATACCGAGAGCCTCTCCTCAACCACCGAGCACAAAGCAGAGCAGCAACAGGAACAGGATCACACCGAGCAGGTAAGGGCAGAAGACACAATTCCCGAAACAAACTGGGAGGATTACGCCAACACCTTCGATTCCAACGTCTCTTTTTCCCGCGAAACGCCCCCGGCCGATGCCCCCAGCCAATTTGATTTCATTTCTGAAAAACCTGGCCTTCTCGCCTATCTGCAATGGCAGCTTGCCCATGCGGACCTGGATCCCGACGAATGGGACACGGCTCTTTTTATTGCTGGGAATCTAAATCGATACGGGTTCCTGGAATGTACACTGGAAGAGATCATGGAAGCAACACAATGCGACCATGACTCAGCAGAGTACCTGCTTGAACTCATCCAGGATCTTGATCCTCCTGGTATTGCGGCAAGGGACGTCAGCGAATCTCTCTTTCTGCAGCTTGAACGAATGAACATGGAAGACAGCCTTGCCGCCATAATTGTGCAAGACCACCTCAACCATATGCAGACCCGTAACTACAAAGCAATTTGTAAGGCAACAGGGCGCAAGCGAAATGAAGTTATAAAGGCCATAGAATTTATAACAACTGAACTCACTCCTTTTCCTGGGCTACCGTACAATAACGAAGCGACAAACTACGTCACGCCCGATGTGTATGTACGAAAAATTGACGGTGAATATGTCATCCATCTAAACGAAGAGGATATCCCCGACCTGAAACTCTCCTCCCAATTACAGGACTTGCTGCTGGCCGAAGGCGATACACTCGAGAAGCAGTCAAAGCGATATATAAAAGAAAAGCTCAAGGATGCCGGATGGTTCATCAAATCTCTCCACCAACGTCAGCGAACAATATATAAGGTAATGGAAAGTATTCTTAAATTTCAGTTTGATTTTTTTGAGCATGGCCCAACCAAACTGAGACCTCTTATCCTACGTGATGTGGCGGAGGATATAGAAATGCATGAATCCACTATCAGCAGAGTCACCTCAAATAAATATGTACACACACCCATAGGGATTTTTGAGCTGAAATACTTTTTCTCCACCGCCATTCCCAGACAGGGCAGAGAGTCATTGGCCGCAGAATCCATCAGAGAACAAATCAGAGTGATGATCCAGAAAGAAGATTCCACCAAACCACTAAGTGACAACTCCATTTCGCTCAAACTTGGCGAGAAAGGCATTAAAATAGCCCGCCGAACCGTAGCCAAGTACAGAGAACAACTAAAAATTCTTCCAGTAAAACACAGACGTAAACCAAGATAAATGAGTCGCCTGGAACGTATCTACTTCTTCCATCAAAAGCTGAAGAACAACTCATTTCCAAATGCCACGAGTCTAATGGAAGAGTTCGAGCTCTCCCGGGCAACAGCTCACCGCGATATCAATTACATGCGGGATAGGCTTCTTGCTCCCTTGGATTTTAATTCCACTCGTAAAGGTTTTTATTACACCGATGACTCTTTCACGCTCCCCTTTGAAGACAGCCCCAGACTGCTCTTTCTCATGGGACTGCTGAACAAAATGGCGGATGAGACGGGCCTGGGTGGGCTACCTGAAATGAAAAAGCTTGAGAAACGGCTGGCTGAATTAATTGCTCCGGGCTACGATCGACTTATGGACAACGTTCTTTGTCAGTGGATAGAGATAGAGTCACTGACACCCACTATATTTGAGACCATTGTGGAGGCGGTGGTAAAAAATCGCAGCCTTGAAATCACCTACTGTTCTGTGGAGGCCAGGCAGAGTGAACGCCACCTGGAACCACAACGGCTGATAAATTACCAGGGGCGCTGGTATTTACTGGCATACTGTCACCTTCGTCACGAGCACCGTTTATTCCACATGGCAAGAATTAACACCGCCACCATCGGGGGAAAAATCACCAATGCCCACCCGGTCCCCACCTCTTTTTTGCAGGAAGCATTTGGGATTTTCACAGGAAAGGCTCGCTATTACGCAAAAATATCCTTCACGGGAACCGCCGCCGAACTGGTACGAAGACAATACTGGCACTCACAGCAAAAAATCAGTGTGCAGGAGCACGGCATAACTCTTTCTTTACCAGTTAGTGATGATCGTGAGGTAATAATGAAAATCCTCCAGTATGGTTCCATGGCCAGAGTGCTGGAACCTGCATCACTCCGTGAAAAACTGCGCCTTGAAATCTGTAAAATGACAAAGGCCTATTCTTCCAGCTACTGAATATCCTCCTCACCCCTGAAATAAACAAACCATGCCTGACCCATCAAAATCATTTCGTTTTTCCATCGACCGGGGCGGCACCTTTACAGATATCTACGCGGAGGTTCCCGGCAAACCAGGATATACGCTTGTAAAATTATTATCCGAAGATCCTGCCAATTACGACGACGCCCCCCGTGAAGGAATACGAAGGATCCTTGCCGAATATCTGCCTGACGAGGATATAAATGAAGGCGCCATTGATGCCTCACGGGTTGAGTGGATTCGTATGGGGACAACGCTTGCCACCAATGCCCTGCTGGAACGTAAAGGTGCACCCTGCGCCCTGCTCATAACGAAAGGCTTTGGCGACATTTTACAAATAGGCAATCAGGATCGCCCACATATTTTTGACCTGCAAATCCACAAACCCGACCTTCTCTATGAAGAAGTCATAGAAGTAGATGAACGTTTGCGACTCCTCCACCACAATGAGCACCCTGAGACGGATGTTTTAACGGGAGTAACAGGAGAGCATTTTTCAGTCCTCAGCAAGCCAAATCCAGTTGCTCTTAGACCACAACTTGAAAATCTGCTTGAACGGGGCATAAGCAGCATTGCAATCGTTTTTCTTCATGCCTACGCCTGCCCGCAACACGAAGAGATTGTCGGGAGCCTTGCCACCACCATGGGATTCGACCAGGTATCTCTCTCCTCCCAGGTTATGCCAATGGTCAAACTGGTCTCCCGTGGTGACACCACCATGGTGGACAGTTACCTCACTCCTCACATAAAACGCTACCTGGAAAGCTTCAAAAAAGGCTTTGCCGAAAATCTCGCGAATACTCAACTGCTGTTTATGCAATCAGATGGTGGACTTGCCCCCGCAGAGGAGTTCACCGGCAGCCGAGCCATCCTCTCCGGACCGGCGGGTGGTGTGGTTGGCTATGCCATGACAAGCTATCACAGGGAAAGCAAAAAGCCGGTTATCGGTTTTGATATGGGCGGTACGTCGACCGACATCTCCCGCTATGGTGGGGAATATGACCTGACTTTTGAAACCACAACTGCCGGGGTTCGCATTCAGGCGCCTCAACTTGACATCAGGACAGTTGCAGCGGGAGGAGGATCGCGCCTCTTTTTTGATAATGGTATGTTTCTGGTAGGACCCGAGTCCGCAGGCGCCCATCCGGGCCCCGTATGTTATCGAAAAAACGGACACCTCAGCATAACCGATGCCAACCTGATACTGGGACGGCTACAGGCAGACCACTTCCCCCAAATATTCGGACCGGAGAAAAACCAGGGTCTGGATGTTAACGAAAGTTATCGACAGATGGCCAGGCTCACCAACACCATCAATCAATTTTACAGCAGGAGCACAAAGAACAAACGTCCACCTCTCACCGTGGAAGAAACGGCACTTGGCTTTATTGAAGTAGCCAACGAAGTTATGGTACGACCCATTCGTGAAGTATCGGTAATGCGAGGCTTTGACATCAAGGATCATGTGCTTGCCACCTTTGGTGGTGCAGGGGCACAGCACGCATGCTCCATTGCCCGAAAACTTGGCATGTCAACCATCTTCATCCACCGCTTTAGTGGCATTCTTTCGGCATATGGCCTTGGACTTGCCGATACGATTGTCGAAAAACAGCAGCCCGCAGCCCAGGAACTCAGTGTTGAAACACTGCCTGTTCTGACAGAAACGCTTCTCAAGCTCCAAGGGGAGGCCGAAGGCGAGCTGAATCAATATGGTATTGCTCAAAAAGACATTCGATCTCAACATTATCTCAACCTGCGTTACCAGGGAACAGATACCGCACTCATGATACAAAAGCCGATCAGCGGAGATTTCGCCTCTGCTTTCAATACTGCATATCAACATGAGTTTGGTTTTGACCTGAGCAATCGCCCTGTTATTGTCGATAACCTCCGGGTTCGTTCCCTTGGCAGAAGTTCCACTCACAGGGCCTCGTCATTATCCACCTCCGATTACACAAGCAAAAAACGAGCCACGGTTTCCTGTTATTTTTCTGGTGGCTGGCAACAGACAGATCTCTACAACTTAACGGATCTTCCCCCCGGACACATCCTCTCCGGCCCTGCGATCTTGATACAAGAGACAAGCACCATCGTCATAGAACCCGACTGTCGTGTCCGGATTACCAGAAACGGTGACGTGAGAATCACCATTCGTCCCGAAAAGCCACCAACATTCCTTGAAACCAGGGTGGATCCGGTGCAGCTTGCTATTTTCAGCAACCTCTTCATGTCCATTGCGGAGCAGATGGGAAGGATGCTGCAAAAAACCGCCATTTCCACCAACATTAAAGAAAGGCTTGATTTTTCTTGTGCCCTTTTTGACCCCAATGGCCGCCTTGTGGCCAATGCCCCCCATGTTCCCGTTCATCTCGGTGCAATGAGCGAAGCAGTCAAAGAACAGATCCGGCGAGTCAAGGATTTACGTCCAGGCGATGTTCTGGTATCAAACCATCCTGCCGCAGGGGGGAGCCATCTTCCGGACATCACGGTTATGACACCGGTCTTCCAGAAAAATACAGACAGGGACACAATCATCTTCTGGGTAGCTAGCCGTGGTCATCATGCTGACATCGGTGGTATCTCACCCGGTTCCATGCCGCCCGACTCCAAACAACTGACGGAAGAGGGTGCAGCCATCACCTCTTTTAAGCTTGTCAAAAATGGAACTTTTCAGGAACAGGGAATTACAGCACTCCTGTTGGCTCCAGGAAAGAATCCATCAACCAGGGGACGCCCGGCAATCAATGCAACACGGACACTAAGCGACAACCTTTCGGATCTGAAAGCTCAGGTTGCTGCCAATCAGAAAGGTATCGATCTGATTCTTGAAATGCTTGGCACCCATGGGCTTGATGGTGTACAGGCATATATGCAACATATTCAAAACACGGCCGAAAACGCTGTACGAGCCAGTCTGTGTGCACTTTCCCGCAAGCAAAACTTGCAGGAACAGGGCAGCGTAAAAGCTGTTGAATACCTTGATGACGGCAGCCCCATTATGCTTGCACTCAGTATTGACCGGAGGGACGGGAGTGCAATCTTTGATTTTAGTGGAACAGGACTGGAACTCTGGGGAAACCTGAATGCGCCACGTGCTGTGACGCAATCTGCGATTCTTTACAGCCTTCGCTGTCTTGTGGAAAAAGATATCCCCTTAAATCATGGCTGCCTGCTTCCCATCACACTGATCATCCCGGAAGGATCACTGCTTTCGCCCTCAGCCGAAGCAGCAGTAGTCGGTGGAAATGTTCTCACTTCGCAACGGGTGGTGGATGTGGTGCTGAAAGCCTTTGGTGTGGCTGCCGGTTCTCAGGGCTGCATGAATAATCTCACCTTCGGCAATGATCATTTTGGATACTATGAAACCATTGGCGGAGGTGCAGGAGCCGGCCCATACTGGCATGGGCAGTCGGGAGTGCACAGCCATATGACGAATACCAGGATAACCGACCCTGAAATTCTGGAACGGCGTTACCCGGTATTACTTCGAAAGTTCTCCATTCGCAGAGGATCGGGTGGCAAGGGGGAATTTCATGGAGGAAACGGACTGATTCGAGAAATAGAATTTCTCGAACCACTGAATGTTGCCATTCTCTCTGAACGAAGAGTTTTCTCTCCCTATGGTCTGTCTGGCGGAGAGCCAGGTCGCAAAGGGGAAAACATCTTCACACGAAAAAACGGTCAACGTTTCAATCTTGGTGGAAAAAACGAAATCCACGCTAATCCCGGCGACTCAATCTGTATAATGACCCCCGGTGGTGGTGGTTTTGGCAAACATCTTAAATAACTACCCAGCGGAACAATACTCGTTTTTCCCTGTGAGTAATTACCAGGCACGGAACTGTTTTCAGATGCGTTTCAGATAACTGTTGGATGTTTTAGCTGATTTTTCATTTTCACCTGAATAGTTACCGTTTCAGGAAGAGAATCTGAGTTCAAAGTCGACCTTTTTCAGGTATTTTGCTTCCTGCTCAAGACTTGCAAGCTGTAAAGGGTGCTTTATCAATGCCCCTTCAACAAAGCACAGAGTCAGCCCCTTATCATCTGCAATAATGGATTTAAGCACTGCTGTTTCATCTTTACGGGATCGATGCAGCAAAGCGGCCAGGCGCAGCAAAACCACAAGTCTCAGCCCCTTCTGCTGCTCTGCTTTTGAAAACTCGCCACAGAGATTTTTCGATATTTTTTTCCGATGACAACGCACCAGAAGACTCATCCAGATTTGTTCTTCCATGGAAAACCCTGGCAGATCAGCATTCTCCAGAAAATAAGCTCCATGTTTCTGGTAACCACTCAAGGATACCGAGAGGCCAATTTCGTGCAAACTACACGCCCACTGGAGTAACTCTTCATCTTCCCGTTTCAAACTCCACTTTGGGGCACATGCGGTAAATAGCAGACCTGCTGTTTTACTCACCCTTGCTGCATGTTTTCTGCTCACCTTAAAACGACGCTGGACACTCGCAATGGTCTTCAACCGAGTATCTTCACTACGAATCCTTCCCAGACGATCATAGAGCAGCCCCTCCCGCAATGCTCCGTCTGAAACCCGCATAGTGCAGATCTTCAGGGCTTCAAAACAGGCAATAAGTACTGCCAGCCCTCCTGCAAAAACCGCTTCCCGGTCACTCTTCAATCCGGGCAGATCAAGGCGATGAATATTTTCGGCCTTTATCATGATATCCCTGATCCTGTACAAACTGTCCAGGGAAATAGTATAGGATTCCAGACCCAAACTATTCACCACATTTCCCACGGCCTTGATGGTACCGGAAGCTCCCGTCGCGGAAAACCAATCCACGTTCTGAAAATATCTCCTTACCGGTCGAAGTTTCAAATGTGCGGCGACACCAGCCTTTTTCCAACACTTTTTCCCTGTATTTCCGTCCTGAAAAAAGCGCCGACTCATGCTCACACACCCCATGTTGAGGCTGCGTAAAAGAAGAGGTTTAAAATTCTCTCCAACAATAAGCTCCGTACTCCCACCACCAATATCCATCACAAATCGCTTCCCCTGTTCGGCAACCAAAGAATGTGAAACGCCAAGATACACAAGACGTGCCTCTTCTTTTCCACCAATCACAGAAATCGGATGCCCCAGTTTTTCACTTGCTTTTTGCAAAAACAAACGGGAATCTTTTGCCTGGCGCAGAGTGTTGGTTCCAACTGCCGCAACACTCCCCAAAGGGAAACCCTCCACGCGCTCACCAAAACGTTCAAGACACAGCAAGGCTCGCCTTTGAGAATCACTGGAAAGCCGGCCGTCCTTTCCAAGCCCGGCTCCCAGGCGCACCATTTCCTTTAAATTATCCAAAATATGAACATGGCCATCTTCTATGCGTGCAACCACCATATGAAAGCTGTTCGATCCAAGGTCAACAGCCGCCAGATATTGTTGTTTATGCAAATTGTTTTTCACTGTTTACCGTTTTCTGTGTATGCGTGTGGTAGTGTTGTCAATAAAGTATCTCCTGTGGAATAACTCCCTTTTCGGATGTTGGCAAATGAAAGTTCAGGCAAACTGTAAAAAATACCCCGTAGTCCCTGAGTAAAACTCTTCCCCTGATCGAAGGGAAAACGGGTAATCCCGACAATCCCATACAGAGCAGCATAGCCAACATTCAGAACCCCCAGGACGGGACGCAGGAACACAGAATCATCGGTAAAAAAAAGAAACGGAGTATCTTTACTCCTAGCTCGATAAAGAGTGGAACTGAGAGTATTGGATTCCCTCAGCCAGACCAGCAAGGTATTTTCCTCAGCATACAGACTCTCAAGCTGACGTAAACGCCTTGCCTTGAGAAAATGATTCCCCTGCAAAGCATACGCAGTAATAGCCTTTTCATAGAATACAAATGGGATAAAAAGCAGTCCATCATTTGGTTCCAACCAGGTGCCAAGGGCCCTGCCTGCTGTTTCGGGGTTGGGAAAGGCACTATTCAGGGATCTGATGAGCTCGGTGGCACAATTACGCCACACCAGGTTATAGCCATAGTGTTCATCCCTCTGACCTTGCTTGTTGCTCAGTTCCCGTTGCACCGCCTGATTCACACTCAGCAGTTTTTCTCTTTGAATTTCCGGCATTTCAAAGAAAAGTATTCCCGGACGGGACGGCAATGTCAGCCTGGAAAGAATACGTACACTGCGCTGCCTGTCTGTTACCCTGGCCAACTCCCATGCCCTGGCTCGAGCTGTCTCCATGAGGGTGTAGGCTATTTCAAAATGAAGTTTTTCCTGAAAGAACAGCTTCCTCCGAATGTGTGCACGCTGCAACAGATCTTCTTGAAGGCTTGGCAAACGCCCCTCTTCCACATCTTCATCTGTCAGTTCCACAACTCTTATCCCCTTAAAAAATGGATCAAGCGTGAAAAGCACCCCTTCAGAGAGAGACTTCTGCACCGTGAGGTATCTGGCAATTTGCAGCAGCAGGGTTTCCCCCCTGTCCGGTCGAGTGGAGTAAAATAATTCTGTAAGGGAATCCAACAAGACTTTGGAAAAAGAGACGAGGAACTGTTTTTCATGGGCATCCAATGGCTCTTCCTGATCCATGGGATGAATAAGTGCATTGGATTTCAAAGGACGCCTGTTACGCAGAACCAAAAGAGCTTCCCTCCAGGCAAGTCTTTCTCTAAATTCCTGACTCTTCCTTCCTCCATCCATATTGTTTTGGACAGAGACCGCCAGGAGTGTCTCCACTTCCGTAAAGAGTCTATCCAGTAAAGCACCATCAACCAGATTATACAAAGAGTCTTTCCCGATTGCTAAATCAGAATTTTCCGCAAAGAAACCAAGGCAGCGCACTGAAACATCCAAACGTCCTTTCAAGAGTTGTTCAACAAACTGCTTTTCCTGCTGTAATCTCTCAAAATCTCCTATAAATTTCTGTTGCGAAACGAGAAGTTCTGTGAAATGATTTCTGATTTCAGCTGCAAGAGGATTTTGGAGCGGGAGGGAAGCCATAGAAATACTGCGATTATGAAGATCTGTATACAAAAACCGAAACGAATCCCAGGGCTCACGGACAAGGAGAAATGTGCCATCGGGAAAAAACTGGTAATGAAAAACAGCATCTCCAAGACGCAATGCAGTATGACCACCTGCGGCCTCACCAACATTAGCGTTAATATACAGAAAATCAATCCCTGCTCCATCGGCGTGCTCCACAGAATATGCAACAGCGCCTGGCAGTAACAGAAACAGACCCCAAAAAAGAGAGATGTAAAATCGCATGAAAACTACATCAGATATCCCTTTATAAGCTCCGAATACTGTGTTGTACTCTCATCCACCATGGAGCTGAAGTAGGGAAGACTGGTAATGGAATCCTGACTTACTCCAGCACGTCTCAACCCCTTTCCCATTCCTATATAGGTACTCCGCTCCTGTTCCCAATCACTAATTCCATGGTTTCTGGCAATGCTTGAGACCTGCCGCTGATACTCATCGCTTTTTTCATTTCGACTGACGTATAAGACGGTAACAGCAGCCACATCTTCCTGGTATACAGTAATTGCGGCACTGACTTTGTCATCTTCCCCCCCCGATGATGACGTGGAAATGGAAGTAAAGGAATCAAGACTTGCGGAGACGGAATCGGACGATTTTTCCAGAGAATAGGAAATTGAGCATCCTACCTGCATCAAAGACAGACAGGCAACACCAACCAAAGATAAAAACTGTTTTTTTGAATACATGCTACCTCTTGTATGTTGAAAGACTAGACACCACTACTTTTAACACAGCCCCCCTCTTCTTTCCACCACTCTTTCACCATTGATTTATTCAGAGCCAGGAATTTTGGGATTTAGGTGAGAGATGTCCCGAGACGGTACATCCCTAGAATTATTTAGCCATATGCATGGCTGACAGTGATTTTACAACTAGAAATCAGAAATCAACGCCCCTATCTGGTCTGATAAATCTGGCCATGCTGGCAGTTCATAATAACTACATGTCCTGTTATCAGCTTTCGGGTGGCTTCCTTCACACCGGTAATCACGGGAATCCCTTTTTCCCTGCCGACAATGGCAGCATGCGAAGTAAGTCCTGGTTGCTCGGTAATGATCCCCACCGCAGCACTCATTGCTTCAAGCATGGAGCTGTCAGTGGAAGCTGTTACCAAAATAGTTCCAGCTTCAAACTCATTCAAACTGCCATACTCATCAACAACACTCACTTTCGCCGTAACAGTTTCTTTACCAATCCCCACGCCGTGAAGATTGATATCGCCCACCACATGAATTTTCAGCATATTGGTAGAGCCACTCACCTTAAATGGGATCCCGGCTATAATGACGATGGTATCGCCATACTTCATTAAATTCTTTTCCAGTGATCTAAGAATCGCTTCATCGAAAAGTTTATTCACCGAATCCTCATCCCGAATTTCAAGGGGAACCACCCCCCAGAGCATCTGCATTTGACGTCTCACATACGCCTCCTGACTTGTGGCAATAATGTGTGGCCTTGGCCGATGCCTGGCAATCATACGGGCAGTCCGCCCACTTTGTGTTGCTGCAAGGATAGCATGTGCCTGTAAATCATCTGCAGTGGCACAGGCCGCATAACAAATGGAGTTCGATATGGTTTGAGTGGAATGGCGAGCACCTGCGCTGAGCAGCTTGTCGTAGGGAAGAACCTCCTCAGAGACTTCAGCATTTTTCACAAGAAACTCTACAGCTTCCAGAGGATAACCTCCAACTGCCGTCTCACCAGAGAGCATTACTGCATCACTTCCGTCAAAGATTGCATTGGTCACATCGCTGGCTTCCGCCCTGGTTGGCCTGGGATTGGTTATCATTGACTCCAACATCTGAGTTGCAGTAATCACCGGTTTTCCCTGTCGATTGGCCAGCTCGATTATTTCCTTCTGGATAATCGGAACCTTTTCCGGTGGCAGCTCAACGCCAAGATCCCCGCGAGCCACCATCAATCCATCTGAAAGCTCTAGAATCTCGGCGAGATTATCGAGTGCCTCCTGGTTTTCAATCTTAGAGATAATCTGCTGCCTGCCACCGACCTCTTCAATGACACGACGAACCTCCAAAACATCTTCTGCTTTGCGTATGAATGATGCTGCAATAAAATCAACTTCCATTTCATTGCCAAAATGAATATCCTCAATATCCTTTTCCATCAATGCAGGCAGATGAACTCTCACACCGGGCAGACTCACCCGTTTATGTTCACCCAGTCGCCCTCCTACTATGACATCAGTTCGGATATCATTGCCGTGTATACTCAGCACCCGTAAAGCCAGCTTCCCGTCATCCAGAAGGATAGAATCACCGACATTGACATCATCCGAAATCCCGAAGTAATTCACGCTGATTCTTTCAGATGTTGCCTTCACAGAATCACTGGTCAAAAAAAATGTCTGCCCCTCCTGAATTGTTACATAGCCCTCTTCAATGGAACTGGTCCGGATTTCTGGGCCACGGGTGTCAAGCAAAATAGCAGTCTCACGGCCGGCCAGTGCCCTTGCTTCCTTGACTGCCAGAATTAAAGCAGCCTGAGACTCATGATTTCCATGAGACAAATTGATACGAAAGACATCCACCCCGGCCAGAATAAGCCTGTAAATTCGTTCCACAGTCTTACTTGCAGGACCTAATGTTGCAATAATTTTTGTTTTTATCATTCTATATTACTCACTTTCCACTCTCGACATGGATCGTTGTAGATGCAGGATTGAACTCTTTCTGCGATAGTTTTTTCGAGTTTAAGGGCTACCATCGACATTCCGTTGTTAAGACACATCATTGTATTACTTAAACACCACAAAAGTGGTGATAGCCAGCATTCAATCTGGAGTCAACCCGTTTTAGCTTAAGAACA
>CAMZKT010000073.1 GCA_947311435.1 uncultured Desulfocapsa sp. | reverse complement strand
TGGTGGGATGCAGAAAAAGAGGTACAACCTTTTTTTCACGACTTCGGGCAAATGTCAAAATCTGCTCGACCAGGCTTCTGGCACGTTTTCCGGCACTAAGGATTTCGTTGACAAATTGCAGCAAAGAATCCTTATCACTCTCTTTACGAGTAATCATCAAACGCATAATCTCAGCATAACCGATGATAGGAGTCAGGACATTGTTGAAATCATGCGCAATTCCTCCAGCTAGGGTACCAATGGCCTCCATTTTCTGGGTTTGACGTAGTTGCAACTCAGTCTTTCTCTGCGTTGTCAAATCTTCCAGAGTAGTAACAAGCCCAAGAATTTCACCCTCACCTCCAAGCAAAGCTTCCTTATGAAAAACGACATCACGATCAATCTCGTTTACACATTGAATCACTGCTTCAAAGGAAATCTTCCCGCCTTGTTCCAACACCAAGGTATCAGCTTTACGATTTTTATTGCTTAATTGTGGATCCAGGAGAGTCTTAAAATTAAAAGTGGAGGGGAGCGACTCATTCAAATGAAAAAAATCAAGAAACGCTTTGTTTAACAGACAAAATCGTCCATCGCTGCTCTGCATACAGACAGGCGCTGGAAGGGTGTCCAGCAAATTTTGCGTTAGACGAGTATCACTTTGAAAAAAATACGTTAGCTCTGTCATTTGTTATCTTACAAAATGATTTTTTTTGTTATTGAGTGCTTATCAACTACCGACATTGGTTGGTATTTAAAATGTGAGAGAAAAAACAATTCTAAATTAAATAGTACATCACCCATTCCTAAAACACAAATTTCGAGACATTATTATCAAAACAATACGATTATAAACAAGAATGGTCTTCTTCTGTCGCAGAATACTCAGCAAACATCCAAATCACTCAACCTACAGGAAACACTAAGAATACTATTCGACAGCGCCCACATTTGTATAAAATCCATCCATTTAGCTTGACTCTTTTTCTCCTCCCCTGTAAATTCATGAAACATTTTGTCGTCTACATAAAATCTACCAGTTTAGCAAACTGCCCATGGCAATGAACAACGATTTTCTCTCAAAGCCCTTTAGCTGTAAAGATAAACCTTCCATCAAATATCCCTGTTCCTGGGTTTATAAAATAATTGGCAGCAATGAAGAGGCTCTTAAAAAAGCTGTTTCTGCAATAATTGGAAACAAGAATGTGGTTGTCACCTCATCCAAACGCAGTTCCGGTGGAAAATATGTCAGTCTTAACGTTGAAGTGCTTGTTTTGGATGAGGACAGCAGACAGCAATATTATCAACACTTCAAGAACCACACAGCTGTAAAAGTGGTAATGTAATCAAAAAAACACCATGAAAGAAAAAGACGAAAATAAAAGTGAAAATAAAGATTCGCGCCTCCTTCCTATCCTTCGTGAGGGAGTAGCAGTTATCCAGATGATCTTTTTTAAAGAGTTGAAATTCATCATAAGGAAAAAATATTCTGACCTTAGCCCCTCTGAGCAAACCATGCTGACAGGAGCGATCACCAATGAACTTTTTGGAAGTCACAATACTGAAGAAAAATTTCAACAGTTCCGTAACAGGCACCAAGGTATAATCGAGCAGGAGATGATGTCCCTGAGAAGTGAAGTACCGAAACTGACAGAGGCGCTTGCCGATGCCCTCCGTATCCAGACCCTCTGTGACCACCAGGAAGAAATAGATACCACACAAGTTCTTACACAGGCAGACAGCTTTGGACTTTTACCGAAAGACCGCGAACTTCCATTACCTTCTGCATTTATGCAGACTGTACGAACACTGGGTGCCCTGCATAAACTCATCATCCCCCCTGTTGAGATTGATTCAAAAGAAGAGCAGGGCTTCATCCAATAAGGACAACAAATCAGTAAAATGCACAGCACGCCTAAAGTACTACTTTAACTACCCCCCGTACAGAGTTGCAACACAACAGCACATCTGCCTGTCTGAGATCACTTATATTTAAGCTCCTTTCCTGAATTGTTACCGAAGCGCAGGAAAGAAGATAGTTACGCATTGTACCTGCAAGTAAACCTGAAGAAACTGGTGGGGTATAATAGCTCCCATCAAACCCTGCTATGAGGTTGGAGATGCACCCCTCTGTGACTTCCTGTTTTTCATTGAGAAAAACGATATCAAAAAGCCCCTTTTCCCTTGCCCTGACATACTCTCTCTGAAACAATTCCCGATTACTTGTCTTATGAAAAAACCAGGGAGAGGTCGAATCCGTTATCTGGTCTGAAAGAGCAATGCGTGGGAGCCGGGCATCGACCACAGCAGCAGCCTCAACCAAATTTCGATGCCCTGGTTCGCTGCATGGTTGAAAAGTAGTTGTTACAAAACCATCTTTCTGAAGCACCAAACGAACCCTGATAGGCTTACTGTAAAAGTCCTCATCATTTATCAGAGTATTTAGTGCCTGAAGCATATCACCCTTTGAGAAAGTAAAGCAAAAGTAACGTGCCGACTGAACCAGACGTTCTAGATGTTCATCAGGGAGCCAGTATCCTTCACCCGGCAAGTGGAGTAATGTCTCAAACAGGTAAAAATCCGGTATTGATTTTGTGAGGAAATGAGCCTTCAAGAGACACTCTTTCCATTCCTGTCCAGGGTCTGAATCGTGCACGACTCCGGAACCAATCCCCATTTCTCCACGGCCACCCTGTAATCTTACGGTACGAATGGGAACATTAAAAGTTCCCTGTCCATCTGGCGAGAAATATCCTATCGCCCCTGTATATACCCTCTGGGAGCATCCTCAAGTTCTCGTAAAATTTCCATGGTGCGAATCTTGGGAGCCCCTGTGACCGACCCACAGGGAAACAATGCCTTCAAGACATCCAGCATAGTGGCCTGTTTAAAAAGAGGGCGGTCTGTTTCAGCATAAATCGTTGAGGTCATCTGTAATACACTTTCGTAACGCTCCACATCAAAGAGAGATCTTGTCACAACTTTTCTGTCGTCATGCTGGTGAGTTAATCGCGCCAGGTCGTTACGGAGCAGATCGACAATCATCACATTTTCGCTACGGTTTTTTTCGTCTTCCATTAATCTTTGACAAAACATCATATCTTCTTCGGAAGAACGACCGCGTTTCATGGTTCCCTTCATGGGACGAACCAACACAAAATCTTCCTCTGCCCGAAAAAACAATTCGGGAGAAAGGGAGAGGATGTGCTCATCACCAAGATTCAGTATGGCTCCAAAAGAAACAGACTGATTTCGACGCAGATTCCTATAAAAAGAAAGCGGTGACCCGGAAAAAGCGAAGAGAAGCTTCAGCGTGTAATTCACCTGATATGTATCGCCGGCAGCAATGTATTCTTTAATTTTGTCAAGTGCGTTGAGGTAGGCCTCTTTCTCCTGACTGAGTTGCAGATCATCAATACGATATTGCAAAGCACAACTCATGGGTTCTGTTGCCGGGAAAGAGTTCTTGCCCGTCTCATGGTCGAACAAAAGAGGTTCCGAGAAAACCCCAAAAGAAGCTAGAATCCCGGAGTTTTGCAAATCCATCCTGTACAGTTTTTTCATTTGCGGTTCAAGCAGGTAACCGAACTCATAGCTTAACCAGCCGGCCAGATAATTGCCTTCCTCCAGCATCTGTTCCATTTCACCCACAAACGCTCTCAGGTCATCTCCTGCGAAAAATTCAATGCGTTTTAGAGGCCGCAAGAAAAGAAAAGATTTACTGTTTTCCCGATCACAACGAACGGAATCAAGAAAGACATAATCCTTTTCATTGTGAAGAAATGCAAGGAGCGAGTCAATTTGTTTTTCTGTAAGTGGCCTCATCCGCCCTTTTCTATCAATTTAGAAATGAATTTCAAGTTAAAAATGCATCTATCAGAAAAAGTACTTTTTCCGTAACTACTCATAAGGACACACAACTTACATTCAAAAATCATGAACTTATAGTCAATTACATGCTGGTGTAACTTTTCTCAGGTTCCTGGCTTAGGTATTAGTCATACACAAGCCAGTGTGCCCGCGAGAATAATTGGGGGATTACGATACTCCGCAGAGATGCGGTGCCCTGTGAGCAGTTACCTTCTCTCTGCACAAACAATCCGCACTTGCATAGCCCTTGATTTTGTTTTATTATTTCCTTTTAAATTTCTCTACCTTTGCACATATTATGTAAGCCTTCCGGGATTCCCGTCGGTAGCGCTATCATCTCACACTTTACAAGTACCTGCATTTTACAAGGAGGCTTTATGTTAATTAAAGACTGGATGGCCACGAGTATACTTACCGTTGACGCAAATACCTCGGTCATGCGTGCCGGAAGAACAATGAAAGATAATCACATCAGAAGACTACCTGTAATTTCACAGGGAAAGCTTGCCGGAATAATCACTGATCGTGACCTGAAGGAAGCAGCTCCTTCATCAACAACTGAAATGGACATGCATGAAATGTATTATCTCCTTTCAGAAATGAAGGTGAAAGATGTGATGAGCCCCAATCCCATCCGCTTGAAACTTTATGATACTTTGGAAAAAGCAGCACTGGTCATGCTCACAGAAACGATTTCAGGCCTGGTAGTGGTTGATGAAGAGGACAACCTTGTCGGACTTCTTTCAGAATCTGACATCCTTCGCGGATTCATTCATGCAACCGGCATCCAGGACGGTGCTTTCCAGATTGTATTAGACATGGGCGATACTGGGGGAACGGTTTCTCAACTTATTGATGTACTCCGTGAAAATCGTGCAAGAGTTCTTTCCATTCTTACTTCCTTTGAAGATGCTCCCGCCGGATCAAAACGCGTCTCTGTCCGGATAATGCCCTACAATGGAGAGGTTGACGATCTGTTAAAACAGATTGAAGCCATGGAAGGGTACAATATTGTCAGCCAGGGAATTGACGACCTTAAAAACCTCCCTAAAAAAGGCCAATAAGGAAACAGAGAAGCATTGTAGCCTGTATCCAGCACTTTGCAGGATACAGGCTACAATGTATGTTACAAATTCAATGCTTTTGCCTGTTTCCCAAGCACCCCGAATGTCTATTATCCGTGAGTCATTATTCTGTATTCTTATCAATCCCTCCAGGCGCCATTCCGGGAAGTGGTAAAATACTCTTTTTTTCTTTTGGCTTTTTCCCTGTGGAATCAATCACACGCCTCACTATCCTTGTGGAAACACGCTTCCATTTTGCCGTTGCTCCTTTTACAAGATAGTCA
>CAMZKT010000072.1 GCA_947311435.1 uncultured Desulfocapsa sp. | reverse complement strand
GCAAGACCTCTTGCAATGGCGACCCGCTGCCTTTGACCGCCGGACAGATCGTTTACTTTTTTGTCTTCCACTCCCGGTAAGTCAACAAGCTCGAGCAACTCCCCGGCCTTTTTCCGTCGTTCAGCGAGCGAAGCCCCTCTCATTTCAAGGCCAAATCCTATATTCTCTGCAACTGTCATCAGGGGAAACAGGGCCAGGTTCTGGAATATCATAGCCGTGGGACGCCTGTTTGGGCCAATGCCTCGCATATCTTTCCCCCCAATCAGGATTTTGCCATCTGTAGGATCAAGGAACCCAGATACAAGACGCAAAAGAGTGGTTTTCCCACAACCTGATGGGCCGAGAAAGCTGAAAAACTCACCAGCTTTGATATGGACATTTATTCCTTTAACGGCGGGTTGGGTAGAACCTTCGTACAGCATGCCTACATCAATGATTTTTATGTCCTGTCCAGAATATTCGTTCATGTGAGTTTCTCCTTCAGCAGAACCTTCTCAAATAGAAGGTTCTGTCAGGTTATTTTCGTGATGCCTCAACCAGGAGTTTCTTATGCCGCCTGAAACTTATCTCTATATTCAGTACGTGCAGGTACAAACCAGGAAGGCTCTGCAACATACCACCACAGGTTGTCGAGTGCGTCCTCAGGGTATGCCTCAGCAAATCCTTTTTTTGTCGCGTCGTCCAGCAGCTCAGAGACTCCCTTGACAACACTGTTGTAGCCTGTGGATTTTGCCATGATAGCGCCGGCCTCTGCAGTGTAAGCCCAGTTGATAAAGGCATAGGCTTGTTCAATGTTTTTCGCATTTTTAACAATGGCCATGGAATCAACCCATGTCATAGCACCTTCTTTGGGTGCCATAAAAGATACCGGCTTGCCTTCCTTTTTTAAAGTCAGCATAGGTCCGTCCCATGTTTGGCCGATGATGCATCCGTTTTGAAGAAATGCTACCTGATGATCCTGAGCATTGTTCCAGAACATTTTGATATTTTTCTTTCTCTCCACAAGAAACTTGAAAATTTCATCGTATATCTTGCGCATCTGTTCTTCTGACTTATAGGTGTCAAGCATTCGATTTGAAGGAACTTTTCCAATCGAATCAAGATACAGGCCGGCTCCGATAAATACGGAATGCGGTCTACAGGTGACTTTTCCTGCAAATTGTGGTTCCCACATGGTGTTGTAGGAAAGTTCTCCATATTTAAAGTTCAACTGATCTGTGTTCCAGGCACATGCCTCCGTTCCCCAATCATATGGTAAACCGACACGTTTCCCCCGAACAATCCCTCCCTGTTTGCCGGAACCTTCCTGAAAGGATTTTTCAACATTGTTGAAATGAGTGACTTTTTTCATGTCAATTTCTCTGTAAAGATCAAAATCCATGTGCAGGGGGATTTCTGTTAATGACGGCTGTGCGATGTCAAAACCCTTGGCGCGAGCGGCACGGAGTTTATTCATGCACTCCTGGTTGCTGCTGTAGTTGGTCAGTTTTACCTTTATACCGGTGGCTTTCTCAAATCCTGCGATGACCTCAGGCTTGGAGTAGTCAGGCCATGTGAACAATCTCAGCTCGCCGGATGAAGAACGTGCATTTTTAATAAACCATGGGCCCACACTTGCTGTTACTCCCACAGCGACGCCTGCTACGACTGATTTTTTGACAAATTCACGTCTGGTAAGATCTTTTTGTGCTTCCGTTTCGACGTTCTCACTTCCTTTCTTTTCCATTTTCTTCTCCTTTCTTTTAGGTGTTTGTTTTGACTTCTCTTATTGCACATCCCTGCCAGCTATGGTGGGCTGGAATATCCATGAGCATGGCAATCGTAGGAGCAGTGTCTAATATGCTTACATCGTGTTTTATTCTATGTTGTGCTTTAATTCCATGGCCATAGGCTATCCATGGGACAGTCATTACTTCCTTTACATCATGCTTGTGTTGCTTGCCAATCCCCCCATGGTCACTAAGCAGGATGATATTGAAGGAAGCGAAAAGCTTGTTACGTTCCAACGCCTCCATAATGATCCCAACAGCATTATCCGCATTTTCAATTGCTTCAAGGTACTCTTTCGACATCCAGCCATTTTCGTGACCAGCCATGTCTGTTCCTTCGAAATAGACAAAGCAGAAATCAGGAAGACTGGATACCAGATACGATGCGGCTGCCTCAGCAATTTCAATGTCACAGTTTTCCACAGAACTACTTTTGGTGAGATGAGAGTGATCCAGGGCACCGGGTGTTGAAAGATTCCTGAAGTGTTCCCAACCGTAAAATGAGGCTGTTGTTTTCCCAAAATCTTTTGCAATATCAATTAAGGATCGTGCTTCGGAAGACAGTGAGGGCGATCCTGTGTTGGTGAGAACGCCATGGGCTGTGGGGGACAAAGACGTAAAGATACTGAAGTGAACGGGCAGTGTGATTGGCGGACTGACAGTTACAGCGCAGAGAGTGCTGGCACCGTTTTTTATCATATGGTCAATGGATGGAGTCGTCGCTTGAGACAGGGCGTCTGGTCTGCAGCCATCAATAACCATAAGGATTGTTTTCATTTAAAATTCCTTTTCTTATTTCTTTGTGTGGTGAGTGGTCTATCCGAAGACGTGCCATTAAACAGGGAAGGTGTTAGGATTGGGTTTGAGTATGATTATGGTTATGTTATTTTTTTGCATAATTACATGTATGCTAATTGATCGAAGTGACGTGTTTCTCAAAACTCTTTGGTCTTGGGTCGGGATCTCTTTTCAGAGCGATACGTCGTTTTTTCTGCTAGAGTTTATACAGTGAAGATTTTGAAATGTGTGTCCAACTTAATTGTGCAGGGAGAAAGGGGGGCGTTGAAAGGAATGTTGCAGTATTCTTTGGGGATGTGTGATTTGAGGGTAATCGTCGATTGTGAGGCGGTGACACATAAGATTATAAGGAAAAAATCATGTTGAACAGGAATAACCTGGCCATTGTCATTCCCTCGTATAACCATGGAAGTCGTATCGGCGACGTCGTGCGGGGGGTGCTGACCCTTGGGTATCCTGTCTTTGTGGTGGATGATGGATCAACGGACAACACGTCCGAGATTCTTTCAGGGTGGGAAGACATCATCGTACTCACCCATGCATATAATATGGGAAAGGGGGCAGCGTTGCAAACGGGGTTTAAGGCGGCTGCACAGTCTGCACACTGGGCCATAAGCCTTGATGCTGATGGACAGCATAAACCAGAAGATGTTGAACGCTTTGTACGTTCAGTAAAAAACAGTGAACGTCCAATAGTTGTGGGAGTAAGGCAGGGTATGGAAGGAGATAATGTCCCCTGGACGTCAAGATTTGGCAGAGGGTTCTCTAACTTTTGGGTATGGGTTTCCGGAGGACCGCGGATAATGGATTCGCAATCAGGTTTCAGGATGTATCCTTTACCGGAGACACTGGCACTTGCTGTGAAAGCATCTCGCTACCAATATGAAGTGGAGGTGCTTGTGCTTGCACATCGTAGTGGAATCCCTGTTCTTCAGACCCCGGTACAGGTAGTTTATCAGAAGGGGAATGAGCGCATATCTCATTTTCGTCCCTGGAAGGATTTTCTCAGAAACTCAAGCACTTTCGGCAGGCTTATCTGCCAACGTATTTTTACCAGGGGAAATTGAACGTGAAAGGCTTCTGGTATACATTCCTTGAGAAATTGCCAGGCAGGAGTGGGGACTGGTTGTTTGCTGCTGTATCCAGAATCATTGCAGTAGGGTTTTTTCTTTTTTCAAAGAAGGTGGCTGAAAGTAATCGTTTTTATGCACTCCTTTATCCTGATAAGAGCTGGTTTTACCACAGGGTATGCACTTTTCAGCAATATCAGAACTTTACCAGTATTCATTATGATCGTTTGCTGGCGGGGAAGGGCTTGGAAACCGTATTTCAATCCGAGGGATGGGAAAAACTTGGAGCTGTGCAACACCACAGCGGCGCTATTCTTCTTATGTCTCATCTGGGAAACTGGGAAATGGCTGCCCATCTTCTCAAGCAGCAAGTGTCCAGGAAGGATATTCTTTTGTATATGGGGGTGAAGGAGAAAGAGGGTGTAGAAGCCATACAAAAGAAGCAGCTCTTGGATTCAGGAGTAAAAATAATTGGTGTTCAGAAGGATGGATGGTCACCATTTGATGCTCTGGAGGGGATTCGTTTTTTGCAGGATGGAGGGATAGTCTCCATGGCCGGAGATATCGTCTGGCACAGTGAACAACGTAGTATTGAGGTCGATTTCATGGGAAGAAAGGTCGAACTCCCAGAGGCACCTTACATCTTTGCTCTGGTGTCGGGGGTACCCATATTGTGTTTTTTTAGTTTCCGGGTTGGGCAAAACAGGTACACTTTTCGTTTCGCAGACCCTATCTATATTCTGTCTGAAAGCAGAACGGACAGGCACAGAATCATTCGGGCAGCAGCTCAGCAATATGCCGATCTTTTGGAAGAGGAGTTGCAAGCTCATCCCCTGCAGTGGTATCATTTTGATCGTTTTGTGAAGTAGCCTAAGCTCTTTTCCTGGAGTGTTGAAACAGAGTGACAACGCTCCGGATATACGAAGAACGGACAGGTCGAGCGGGATAGGATTGAACCGGATCGATTAACCTGAAATCCGGTTCAATTGTTCCAGTGTTTACTGGAACTTCCACTGCAGGCCACATGATGCCACCCAGATATCTTTTTCGTATGTTATTCCGAGTGAGTCTGTTTGGTCAGGATAGAATGTTCTGCTGACTCCCAATGTGAAATCAAGCGATTCGGCAGGAGTCCAGACTCCGCCCATGGCGATTGTCTGCCCGTCAAGTTTTGGCTCTTCGGGGAGGCTGCGTATCTGTTCCGTATTTACTTTAAGGTTTGTGTAAAGATAACCAGCGCTTATCATCCATTTGCTGTTGAAGCGGTATTCTGCTGATGCCCCCAGGTCGTAGCTGTTACCGGCACCGTCAAAATCTGTTTCCCAGGTGGCTTCTTTCTCAAGATAATAAATAAAACTGGCATCAACTTTGAGGTTGTCCAGTATTTTGTAAGATGCGCCGATTCCAAGCAGGCCAGGAAGGTCTTCGCGCTGTTTTCTCCCATCTTGAAAGCCCATGAGTGCCAATAACGTGGCACCCTGTCGTACGTCCAGTTCAAAATCCAGTTGAGTGGCTGTTTCAAAACGGAGACCAATGTTCCAGCGATCGTTTGGGCTGATATTTACGCCAAAGATACCACCCCATCCATCGGCATCATCCCGCAGTTCAGTCACTGCATTCCCAAACACGGGGAGTCCATCGGCGCTGAGTGTGTATTGTTTATATGCTGTTACATAGCGGGCACCTGCGGATATGGAAAAGATGTCATTAATTTTATATGCTCCCCCAATGGTATAACCAAAATAGATACTTTTGGCCTCTACCTGTTGGGGAAAGCTTCCAGCAACAGAAAAGGGTACACCAAGAAGGCTACTGATTATTGTAATCGATCTTGCATTTCCACTTGAATAATCGACTTCACCACCTCCACCAACAAGCGCTGCGGTGATATACCCTGCCCACTTGTCTTCTTTGTGGATGGCAAAAAAACCAGGGACAATGGAAGGATCATCCTGATTGAATTCTCCTGCACCTGGTATGGAGTTAGTATAGTCTTTTGCAAGGAATTGGGCGTCGAGTTTGAGGTATTTTCCGGTTCTCATTTTCATTATGCCGGCTGGGTTATACACCGCGATATCAGCATAATCAGTTGCCGCCTGTCGATTCAGGGTTCTGAAGTAATCGGTGCTTGCATTCTGTTTTGTGACAATCCCACCAGCAAGAAGCGGAGTAGTGATGAGCCCTAATGCGCCTGCAAGGGGGAGAGAGATCAGGTATTTTTTCATGATGGAGAACCTCAGGGATAATTGTGTGGAATAGGGTTTGATAATATTTATCAAATAGTAATTTTTATTGCAATGCTTCTACTACTTGTATCAAAAGGAAAGGATTAATTCCAGCAAGAAAAACATGTTGGGTGCAAAAGCTGCGAGGATACGTGTCTTGATTCTTTTCCTCGTTGTCAGCACTCTCCTCCGTGGAATGAGCTGGCTGCACACAATAAAAAAAAGAAAAATATTTCTCATTTGGCATAAAAATGTGTAGTATCTGGGCTCCTTTTTATACTAATTTGTATTTATTTGTACTGATACGACGAATATAGACGTTCTATTTTCAGTAGTACAGGATTCAGGTTTTAATTGCTTTTAGGATGTAGCCCCTATGACAAGAGACGAACTGCAAAAAAAGATAGTCACAATTTTAGTGGATGAATTTGAATTTGAAAATCCTGGTCTTAGTGATAATCTTCGCGATGACCACGGATTTGATAGTATTGATGCCATTGAGCTTCTCGCCAAAATAGAGGAAATGCTCGGGTTTCAAATTTCGCGTAAAGAAAAAGAGAAGGCAATGAGCATTCGTACCATTAACGATATCCTCGATTATATCGAAACTCTTCAGGCGGCTCACACAAGCTGATTGGTAATACCGAATGGAAAGACGAGTAGTTATTACCGCATGTTCCGCTATTACACCCATTGGTTATGGAAAAGACAGCATCATAGAAAGTCTGCAACAGGGGAAGTCCGGGGTGAAGCCACTTCGTGACGATGGACTGCTCACTGAACGGATTCATTCAAAAGTCTTTGGCACCGTTGATTACCCCATTGACTACGGTTTTGCCCGAAAAGACACAAAAACCATGGGACCTGTTTCCTATTATGCCTGTAAGGTGGCTGGTGATGTATTGACGGAGTCTGGCTTGAGTCAGGACTTTATACGCTCCGGTCGATTGGGAGTGTCTTTTAGTTCTACCCACGGCAGCCCTACGGTACAACGCAATATTTATAAGACATTTTTCAATGAGGATAAATCAAAGTTTTCTGCCATTGGCGCTGTTGATTATCTTAAATCCATGGTGCATACCACCGCTGTAAATATTACCAGAATGTTTGGCATTACCGGTCGGGTGGTGGCTTCATCCACGGCTTGTACGACATCGAGTCAGTCCATGGGGTTTGCGTATGAAATGGTGAAGTTCGGTATGCAGGACGCTATGATAGCAGGAGGTGCAGATGAGTATGACACGACAACAGTTGCCGTCTTTGACAATCTGTTAGCCTGTTCTGTCGATTATAACGATACTCCCGAGTGTACACCACGCCCTTTTGACAGAAACCGTGACGGTTTGGTGGTGGGAGAGGGGGGCGCCGCTGTACTTCTTGAAGAGTTTGAACATGCCAGGGCACGAGGTGCAGTAATTCTTGGTGAGGTGATCGGTTTTTCCTGCAATAATAATGGCGGAGACCTTATTTTGCCAAATCTTGACGGGATAACATCCACTTTGAAACTTGCTCTGGCCGATGCACAAATAGAAGCTGGAGATGTTGATTTTATCTCCGCCCATGCCACGGCCACCAAGATGGGTGATGTGATAGAGTCTCAGGCCATAGATGCCGTGTATGGGGGTTCCCCTTGGGTGCTCGGGTTGAAAAGTTACATGGGGCACACCATGGGAACCTGTGGCGCCATTGAGCTGATTCTCAGTCTGTACATGATGGAACAGGGCTTTCTGGCACCCACCCTTAATCTTGAGCATGTGGATGAACGTTGTGCGATGCTTCGCCATGTGCGTGAAGTGACTGAAACCAGGACAGGAACTTCCGCCATTCAGAACTTTGCCTTTGGCGGGGTTAATACCTGCCTTATTATTACCGATGGTCGAGAATAATCCATTGACAGTTTTTTCTGATTCACTGTACGACTTCGCGGTGACTTTGGTTTGCTGGATCTATTTTATTTTTGCTTTTCTGTTTTTCTTTTCGATTTTTTATCTTCTCGCCTTTTTTTGTTTGTCAGGCAACAGGGAACAGTATTTTCAGTATCTCAATTACTTGTTCTTCAATGGATTTCTGGGAATTCTCCGCTTTCTCGCACCTCGCCACAAATGGGATATTGATCCGGAAATTAGTGCAATTCGTGGCTCCATCATCGTCTGTAACCATGTGTCGTATTTGGATCCGCTGCTCCTTATATCTCTGCTTCCCCGGCAGAAAACCATCGTCAAGAGCAGGTTTTTCAAGGCACCTGTCTTTGGCTGGCTTATAAACGTCTCAGGGTATATGCCTTCGACCACAGAGGGCGTGCATGGACAAAGAATGATAAAACAGCTTGGTGGAATGAAAAAGTTTTTACAATCGGGTGGGAATTTGTTTGTTTTTCCCGAGGGAACTCGTAATAGAGATGGTGGATTGGGCAAGTTCCACAAAGGTGTTTTTAAAATTGGTCGTATGTGTGGATGCCCTGTTCAAGTATTGCATCTTTGTAACACGGAAAAGTTGTTTGCACCTGGGAAATTTTTATTCAACACCAGGGTACACAATCGCATCAGGCTGGAGGTCCTTGCTTGTGTAGGTCCCACAGCTGAAAGTGGACGGGTACCGGCCAGTGAACTTGAACGTGAAGTCCGGCAAATATTTGAAAGTCATGTTGAACGTAGAGAGGCGGTACAATGAAGGTTTTACTGGTATCCATGCCGGATGTGGTTCCCATACTTGTCCATGAGGCTGCGGTACATATTCCAAATCTTGGTATTGCAAGTGTTGGCGGAAATATAGACCCTGAACACGATGTGTACCTGGTTGATCTTATCCGTAAGCGTCGTGCTGTAAAAAAATATCTTACAAAAATAATCGGAAAAATACAGCCTGATCTGGTTGGTTTGTCTGCCATGGCCTGGCAGTTTGATACCTGTATGAAAATTGCTCACCTCATTAAAGAACTGCGGCCTGATGCCAAAATTGTTATTGGGGGGTATCATGCAACCTTGATGGCAAAGGAAATCTCCGCATCTCTCGAAGCGCAATGGATTGATTTTATTGTACGGGGCGAGGGGGAAGAAGTGTGCCGCCGATTAGTGAACGCTCTTGCCGGGAAAGATACCTTTGGAGATATCGCCTCCCTTTCATATCGAGGTGAGACAAACGGAGGGTTTATCCATAATCCGCGGGGAGAAAACCTTGATCTTACGACTTTAAAACGCCCCATTCGTGATAAACGGAGGTTGACCAAGGGGTATCACCTGATGAATACAGGTATTGAGGCCCTGGAAACGACACGGGGCTGTACACGATCATGCAATTTCTGCAGCATGAAAAATATGTATGGAAGAACATTCAGGAAATTTCCTGTTTCTCGTGTTCTTGAAGAGATTGATGATATTTACTATAAGCGTAAAGTCCGCTCTGTTTTTGTTGCCGATGACAATATGGTACTCGATCCGTCACGGGTTATCAGGCTTTGTGATGCTATTATTGAAAAAGGTTATAAAAAACTCCGACTTTTTGTACAGGCCGACTGTCTTACTCTGTCAATTCGAGAGGATCTGGTGGCAAAGATGGCCGAAGCAGGTTTTTGTTCTGTGTTTTTAGGAATAGAAAATGCTTCGAAAAAAAATCTCAACATTGCCGGTAAGGGAGATATTGTAGCCGCATCGAAAAAGGCTATTGAAAATTGCCATAGACATGGAATCATGGTTATTGGCGGACTTATATTTGGTTTCCCCGAAGACGATGCTGAGTCAATTAAGGAAAACTACCAATTCTTCAAGGAACTTGGTGCCGATGCTGCCTATTGTCAGATTCTCACCCCTTATCCGAAAACGGGAATGCGGGCTGATTTGCTTGATAAAAATCTGATAAGCAACAGGACTGACCTGAAGAAGTATAATGGACTCTGGGCAAATGTGCGAACCCGCTTCCTCGATTCAGGCGAGTTGCAATACCATTTTTGGTATCAGCGACAAGTGGTTCTCGGCTGGTGGAATCCGCCCAATAGTGTTAAGAAACAGGGACGACTCTGGACGTGGCTGTGGCGTTTTGTTGTTCAACCCTGCCTGAAAATGCACTACAAACGAGTAATGAAAAAATATGGATGGGAAGGTCGGTTTCAGCGGGAGATGGAACGTTTGGAGCGGATGAACACTTTTACCGACCTGAAAGAATACTGACTTCTAGGATGTTATGCAGTTATATAATCTTGAATTTACGGAAGAAGAAATTAGAAAAGCGGCCGCCGAAGACAGGCTGCTGTCCATGGAGATTGAGTTCAGTCGAGTGTGTAATTTTCGCTGCTCGTATTGCTATGTGCCAGAAAAAAAAGAGTGTCGAGGGGAGCTTTCAAGGGCTGAAATCAAAGATGTGGTATTGCAGGCAAAGGAACTCGGAGCCAGGAAAATTATTGTTTTGGGTGGAGAGCCGAGTATCTATCCGCATCTTCCGGAGATGCTGACCTTCCTGAGTGAAAATGGCCTGGAAGTGGAGATGTTCACCAATGGTACTGGAGTGGATGCAGGGCTTGCACAGCTTCTCGCAGTGTTGAAGGTTAGAGTTGTTTTAAAATTGAACTCACGTAAAAGGGAGGTTCAGGATCGTTTAGCTGGAAAGAAAGGTGCCTATGATATTATTCAGGCAGCTTTTGGCCATTTAAAGGATGCCGGTTATCCTGCCGACCACCTCTTTCTTGGACTTTCCACAGTGATTTGTCAACCAAACTTCGACGAGTTGGTGGGAATCTGGGAATGGGCTCGGGAACAGAGGATGGAACCCTATTTCGAGGTGATAACTCCGCAGGAAAACGCTTTAGACAACCTCTGGCTGGCCGTTGATTCCATGAAACTCAAAAACCTCTTTGCCGAACTTTCCAAAATAGACCAGGAACGCTTCGGGCGGGACTGGGTACCACAGCCACCGCTCGTGGGAAATAAATGTATGCGGCACCAGGTGTCCTGTCTGGTGACAGCCAATGGAGATGTGATGCCCTGTGTTGGCGTGACCATAGCCCTTGATAATATACGAAACAACACGCTTGGACATATACTGAAAGAGAGTGAAGTTATCCAGAATCTCAAGAACTATAGAGAAATGATAAAGGGTGAGTGCCGGGACTGTGACAGGGCGGAAGAATGTTACGGTTGCCGTGGAGCGGCCTATCAGCTCACTGGTGACTATCTTGCCTCCGATCCGACCTGCTGGCGCAACAGGAATAAATCCGGGAGCGACAGGGGGTGAACATAAATTCTCAACAGGTACTTGTTGTCGGTTCCGGAGTCGGTGGTTTGAGTACAGCAATAATTCTTGCCGGACTTGGCTATAATGTTACTGTTCTTGAAAAAAACAGGCAGGCGGGAGGGATGTTACGCAGCTATACCCGAAGTGGGATGGATTGTGAAACAGGCGTACATTATCTTGGCTCACTGGATAAAGGGCAGGTGTTAAGAAAGTTTTTTGATTATCTCGGAGTGAGCGATTCCATCCCTGTCTCACGTATGGGGCAGGATGGAGTTGTTGATCGCTACCTTTTTAATTGCTCATCTTCTCACCCCTTCCAATTTGATTTGCCTGCAGGTTTTAATGCTTATGAACAGAGTTTGAAAAAGGCCTTTCCTGCTGAAGAAAAAATAATTGAAAAAATAGTTCTTTCACTGCGTAGAACCGCCGACCAACTTCATGGACTGGATCATCTGTATGCGGAAGACAATGATTTTTCTCTGCTGGACCAGGCAGATTCCTATGGGGATATTCTGGATAAGAGTGGTTGCTCGCCAGGTTTACGAAGTGTTCTTGCCATTCCTTCATCCTGGATTGGTGTACCGATTTCAGACTGTCCTATATATTATCACCACATGGCTCTTGCTTCCTACCTTTCATCATCCTGGCGTCTGGAACAGAGTGGCGCTGATATGGCTGACGTCCTTACTGAGCGTTTAAAGGAATTGGGCGGGAAAATCATCACCGATGCTGAGGTAAACAGGATCAAGGTTCATTCCCGAGTTGTTGAAGGAGTGGGGCTGCGCTCCGGGGAATGTCTGGCCGGATCATTGGTGATCGCAGCTGTCCATCCTCAACAGGTGTTGACGATGCTCCCGGAGGGAGCTGTAAAACCATCGTATAGAAATAGAATTACGAAAATAAAGAACACCCATTCCATTTTTTCAGTGCATGTCAGACTGGATTCCAGTGCCCATCCTGAAGTTCCCCATAATATTTTTCAGGTAAGGACTGATGCACAGGGAAACATAGAAGATTTGAGCTATTATCAGTTCAGAAAAGGCCGAAATGAAAACAGTACACTGTTGTCTATTCTTACCTCTGGCAGTAATGAATTATGGGCAGGCTGGAAAGATACTCAAACGGGACGGCGCGGAGAAGAGTACCTCTTGGCCAAAAACAGACATGCGCTAAAACTGGTAAAAGAGGCTGAAAAACTTTTTGGATCGTTAAAAGGGCTGGAACTCTTGGATGTCAGCACCCCACTTACCATACGTGACTGGGTGAACAGTCCGGATGGCTCTGCTTACGGTGTGTTACGATCTTCTGTCCAGACATTATCCACAGCACTACTCAACCGTACAGCTGTACAAGGCCTGTATCTTGCCGGACAGAGTGTTTTGGCTCCTGGAGTAATCGGTACAATTATGGGCTCTTTCAGTACGGTTAAGCTGATCCTTGGAGCCGAAGTGTTTCGGCGGAAAATAAGGTTGTAGAGAGGTGTTCCTGTGACACAGATTTTGCTGTTTCTCCTCGGTACCATGTTTTTTCTTTATGTGTCGAGACGGGCACTGGCCAATCCGAAATCACACGGTTTTTACAGGTTTTTTCTTTTTGAGGCGATGCTGGCACTGATTCTTCTGAACCACCCTTACTGGTTTTCCGATCCTTCTTCAGCCCTTCATGTTGTCTCCTGGCTGTTGCTGCTGGCCTCAATTTTTCTTGTTGTACAGTCTTTTCTCCTGCTGAAAGCAAAGGGTGGGTACGCAAAGAGACAGGAAAGCCCTGAAAATTTTTCCTTTGAAAATACAGTCAATATTGTGCAGGACGGTCTGTATCGATATATTCGTCATCCCATGTATGCGTCCCTGCTGTTTCTCGGGTGGGGAGCTTTTTTAAAGAACATTACTCCCCTTAGCTGTGGCTTGGTTGTGTGTGTAACAGGATTTCTCGTCATTGTTGCCAGGGTGGAAGAACGGGAGAATATCCGTTTTTTTGGTGCCGCTTACGAGAACTATATGAAGCGGAGTAAGATGTTTATTCCGTGGATTTTGTGATAACCGTGGGCTGTTATGGGGCTTGTGGCATTCGGGTGGCTGGAGTTAAATAGTATGATTTCGAGAACTCAATATGGTATAAGAAATGTGGTTCCTCACACAAATCGGTGCATAAGTGGTGGTTCTGGCAAATCACTCATACAGTGATAGAGGTTACGAATATAATTGCTTGCCGTCCTGAACCCATAAGCTTTGTGACTGACGACCTTTGCCTTATTGTTAAGCCCTTCCACGGTTCCGCTATGAATGGGCATCTGGAACCAGGTGAGGATGTTTTCCTCATGGCGCCTCACCATCCAGGCAAAATCCCGCATGGGTTTAAGGCGTGAATGAGTTGCCCACCAGAACCACTGTTTCAGATGCTTTTTAGCCCATGTCTTTGTTTTGTATGACCAAAAATCCCGAAGCCGTTCTTTCAAGAGGTAGGCTCTGTTGATTTTCAAGTTCATTTTCTCAAGTCTGCTGAGTCTGGCTTCTTGTTTCGGGGTCAGGTTCCAAGGATTTTTCAACCAGATATACCGGCTGTTTTTCATGAGTTCTTTATGCTCCTTGCCCTTCTCATGGATTTCATTACGTCGTACCTGGTCTACAGCTTCCATCAGATGACGGACGATATGAAACTTGTCGAAAACAAGGGTGGCCTGGGGCGCACATTCCTTCACAACATCAATGTACGATTGCCACATATCACAACAAATACCTTGGAGGTTATCGGTACGTTCCGGACCGAGATATTAAAAAAGACGGCGCAGGGTCTCTTTGGTCCGTCCCTCTCCGCTCCATATCAAAGTCTTTGAATGAATATCGTAGACATTGGTCAGGTACACATGACCTTTCTTCCTCGATATTTCGTCAATGCCGATATGTGTGATACTGCTGAGATCCCGATGTTCCAAACCATAATCGACGACCACTTTCACAGCAGAGGCAACTGTTCCCCAAGCACAGTCAAACAGCTTAGCTACAGTGCACCAGGGAAGCATCCGCGCCCAACCAGCCATGAAGCCAGCAAAAGCCGTTGTAAAGCGATGCTTGCCTGTGACCCAGGGGATCTTTTCAACGCGAAGGCCCTTGCACGAAGAACAGTAAACCCGACGAGGTCTATAATGCAGCCAGACTGGGATATTCCAAAGAGGAACATGCCGAAAAAAACGAACATTCCTCCTGTCTCTGTACCTGGCAGGCGCATTACATGTTCCGCAACGAATACTGTACCGGGCATCTGGACGAATTTCAGCAATGAGCCCTTTGCCCCTTTTAGTGACGGTATGTACTCGAAAACCTTGCAAATCGACTGTTTCTTTGATTATCTGTTCAACAAGCATGAGTTCCTCTTTGGATAGATTATTGGTTTAGTGGCCTTTATCTACCTAAAAGAACTCATGCTTTTCATTTTGTTAAGTTTTTTTTACGCACCGTTTTTTGCGAAGAACCATAAAAAATTTTGCAAAAAGGATGAAAAATGGCCCCTGGAAATGTTCGTAAACACCGAGGTGACCATGCCTAATGGTGAGGTCGTGACCATGCCTTTGGCTGAGCAAGGCAGTTTAATCGGCAGTGGTAAGAAGAAAACATGGGT
>CAMZKT010000071.1 GCA_947311435.1 uncultured Desulfocapsa sp. | reverse complement strand
TGCAGGTCGGTGCCTCTGAGCATGCGGCTCGAATGACTGCCATGGATAATGCAACTAACGCATGTAAGGATATTATTAGCGACTTGACTCTTGTTTATAATAAAGCAAGGCAGGCCGCAGTTACCGCTGAACTTATGGATATTGTCGGCGGCGCTGAGGCTCTTAAGGGATAATAACCGAACGCAAATTTTCTTTTTTTAATACTTTGAGGAGGGAGATATCCCGATGAGTGATCAAAACGTAGGAAAAATAACAAGAGTAATTGGCCCTGTTGTCGATGTTGAATTCGAAGCCGGTAAACTACCTAATATTTTGGATGCACTGTTTGTAACCAACCCTGGAATTAATGATGTTGAAGATAACCTAGTTGTAGAGGTAGCTCAACATCTTGGTGACAATTCTGTTCGTTGCATTGCGATGGACGCTACAGACGGACTTGTACGAGGTATGGAAGCTCGTGATAGCGGAAAGCCTATTACCATCCCAGTTGGCGAGGCTGCTCTTGGCCGTATCATGAATGTTGTTGGTCGTCCTGTTGATGGAATGGGAGATATTAACTCTGAAGTTATGCGTCCAATTCATCGTGAAGCGCCTGACTTTACCGATCAGGATACTGAGGTACGAGTTCTTGCCACCGGAATTAAAGTCATCGATCTTCTCGTTCCGTTTCCAATGGGTGGTAAAATGGGACTGTTTGGTGGTGCTGGTTGCGGAAAAACTGTAATCATGATGGAAATGGTTAATAACATTGCTATGCATCATGGTGGAATTTCAGTGTTCTGCGGTGTTGGTGAACGTACCCGCGAAGGGAATGATCTTTATAACGAAATGAAAGAATCTGGCGTACTGCCAAAGGCAGCTCTAGTGTACGGCCAGATGACAGAACCTCCAGGAGCTCGTTCTCGTGTTGCGCTGACAGGACTTACGGCTGCTGAATATTTTCGTGACGATGAAGGACAGGATGTTCTCTTTTTTGTAGATAATATCTTCCGGTTTACCCAGGCCGGTTCTGAAGTTTCTGCCCTGCTTGGTCGTATTCCATCCGCTGTTGGTTATCAGCCTACACTTGCTACAGATCTTGGAGCACTACAGGAGCGTATTACATCAACAACAAAGGGTTCTATTACCGCCGTACAATGTGTATACGTTCCTGCGGATGATCTTACCGATCCCGCTCCTGCTACAACCTTTGCTCATCTTGACGGAACGGTTGTTCTTTCCCGCCAAATATCCGAGCTTGGTATTTATCCTGCTGTTGATCCACTTGATTCAACATCCCGTATTCTTGACCCAACTGTTGTAGGGCAAGAACATTACGATGTAGCTCGTGGTGTGCAAATATCATTGCAGAAATATAAAGATCTTCAGGACATTATTGCCATACTCGGTATGGATGAGTTGTCTGAAGAAGACCAGATCCTGGTTGAACGAGCCCGTAAGATTCAACGCTTTCTATCTCAACCGTTTACTGTCGCTGAGGTGTTCACCGGGATGCCAGGACAGTTTGTTACCATCGAAGATACTGTACAGGGTTTCAAAGAGATCCTTGAAGGTAAACACGATGATTTATCTGAAACAGCTGTATATATGGTAGGTAACATTGCTGAAGCTGTCGAGAAAGAAGCAAAAGCAAAAGCAAATGAATAGGCCAACTGAAGCTCTGATATATGGCTAGCTGACATAAGTACTTTTGATAAATCTATCTTCTGCGTGTGGTGATAGATATGTTGAAATCATAGTGCTATAAAGAATACGAGGATATACAATGGCGCAACAAATACATTTGGAAGTGGTTACTCCCGCCGGGGCTATTGTTAGCGAAGATGTCGATATCGTTAACGCGCCTGGTTATGGTGGTGACTTTGGTGTGTTGGCCAATCATGCTCCTTTTCTCTCTACTATCAAAATTGGTCTCCTGACCTATGAATCAGGAAATAACAGAAAAAGTTTAATGGTTAGTGGTGGCTTCTGTGAAGTTTCCAATAATAAAATTACTTTTCTTGTTGAGAGTGCCGAGGCTGGTAGTGATATTGATGTGAATAGGGCTATGAAGGCTAAAGAAAGGGCTGAAAAACGGCTTGCTCAGGCCGCCGCTCAAGATGATACTTTAAATCAGGTTCGTGCAGAAGCCTCTCTACAGCGTGCTCTTGCAAGAATAAAAGCATCAAAAGTATCTTAAATGGAATTAACTAGGTAGTATATAAGGTCGTCCTTTGGGACGGCCTTTTTTTTTGATGTTGTTGCTTAAAAAATATTGATCAATAATGTCAATAATATTGAGGTGAGCTGTGAAGCCTAAAGAACGTCTAGCAATTGCCCGTCAAATGCCTGTCGAGGTCACTCCTGAAGTAAGAGTTGGAAACTATGAAGAAATAGTTGAAGGTTACAGTGAGTTTACTGCAATTCTCGAAGCTCAGCGTTGTCTCCAATGCAAAAAGCCTACGTGCATAAAAGGTTGCCCTATACATAATAATATCCCACAGTTTATTGCACTGCTTCGTGAACAAAAAATAGAAGAAGCCTATTGGGTAATCAGGAAAACGTCCTCTCTTCCTGCCGTTTGTTCAAGGGTTTGTCCTCATGAGTTCCAATGTGAGGGGCACTGTATTCGTGGAAAAGGAAAAGGGCAATCTGTTGCCATTGGAATGCTTGAACGTTACATTGTTGATTGGATGGTTGAAAATAATAAATCAATGCACCAAGCATGCGCTATTCCTGGAGATAAAAAAGTAGCCATAATTGGTTCAGGGCCTGCTGGTATGACCGTAGCTTACTGGCTTTCGCATAAAGGCATTCCTTGTACCATTTTCGAATCATTACCTGTTTATGGCGGTATGTTGACTGTTGGGATTCCGCCGTTTCGTTTACCTAGAAAAATCATTAATGCTGAGATCGAGGCATTAAAAAGTTGTGGTGTTACACTCGAGCACGAAATTACTATAGGCAAGGATAAATCGATAGATGACCTTAGAAACGAAGGTTTTGACGCTATTTTTAATGGTGTCGGGGCGCATGTCAGTAGAAAATTAGGTTTAGAGGGTGAAGGAAGCACAGAAGGTGTGCTGTACGCTGTTGAGTATTTAAGAAAGATTTATATGGGGGACAATATTGATCTCGGTCATAATGTTGTCGTAGTTGGTGGTGGCAGTGTTGCCATTGATGTTGCCAGGACGGCTCTTCGTCAGGGGTCAATGAATGTATTTATTCTATATAGAAGAAGCAGGGATGAGATGCCAACGTCTGCCGATGAACTGCATCATCTTGAAGAAGAAGGTGTTCATATAGAATTTCTGGCCGCCCCGATCAGAATTCATTCAGCTAATGATAAGCTTACTAAAATTGAATGTATTCGAATGGAACTTGGAGATAAAGATGATACGGGGAGACGAAAGCCAATCCCTCAAGAGGGATCTAACTTCTTGATTGAAGCAGATTCTTTTGTCCCTGCAATTAGTCAGAATGTCGACCATACTGCTGACAAAGGTTTAAAGGTTGACTTAATGCCATGGGGAACCTACAAAACTGATGAGCAAACTCTGCAAACGTCCATTGACTATTTATTTGCCGGGGGCGATAGTGTTCTGGGCCCTCAGACTGTTGCAAAAGCGGTATATCAAGGTAAAGTAGCCGCGGAATCTATAGAACGATATTTGAATGGTCAGGATTTGAAAAAAGACAGAAATTTTTTATGTCGGTAGAGTGAATGATTTATGAAAATTCTGAAATGATTCGGTCATAAAACAGAAAAAATTGCTATACTGTAAGGTTTGTTTAGCAGAGAATGGATTGTTAAATGTCTGAATATACACTAGTTGTGATGGGTTTATTGTTGGAAGCTAACTGTGGTTGAGTGTATGTAGCTCAGGATTCCTTCACTTATGTTATTGGCCATCATTTCTTGAAAAGAAGTATTGTCAAGGTTTTTAGAATCTTTTGGATTTGTTATAAAGGCAAGCTCTAGTAAAATTGCCGGCATTTCAGCACCAATTAGTACGTAAAACGGCGCTTTTTTGACGCCGAGATTCTTAAATCGTTTCTTTTGTACTCCCTGAAACCCGGTGCACAACGAGTTGTGCACAAACCCCGCTAAGCGTGCTGATTCATTAATCTTAGAATTTTTCATGATACTGGAAAGGATGTCCTGTAGGTCACTCATCTGATGAGTTGATATTGCGTTTTCAAATGCAGCTACGCGCATGGCTTCTGCGTTGGTGGAGAGGTTCAAGTAGTAGGTTTCCAAACCATGAACTTCCGGAGAGGGGTGAGCGTTAATATGCAGGGAAATGAAAATATCTGCACCATTTGTATTAGCGATAGCAGTTCGTTCCTCGAGGGAGAGAAAAACATCAGACTTACGTGTGAGAATAACTTTGGCACCTGTTTGCTCTTCCAGAATGGGAACGAGTCTTTTTGCAATATTGAGGACGATTTCTTTTTCTTTTAGACCAAATGCTGAAGCTCCAGGGTCTTTGCCGCCGTGCCCAGGATCGATAATTATTGTTCGTATTCCAAGGCCGAGTTGTTGTGCGAGAGAAAGACTGGTACCATTAATCTGTTCTTCCCACGCCATGGAAGTTGTTCGGCCCTCGATCCTGTTTTGTGGAGTAATTCTACTTTTTTTAAAGTCTTCTAACACAATAACTGTTTCGGTGATTTCGGCCAAAGAATTATCCAAAACCTCTTTAGCTGACTCTTCTCGGCTAAGAGCAAGTTGTTGTTTAGGTTTGGCGCTATGACGAGAAAGGTTGTGTTTTTGGCGAGCACTTGCCTCTGTTCTTGGCTTAACTGCACCCCGAACATCGATAATGACTCGATAAGGATCAGGAAGACTAAAAATTTTGTAGTCTGATATTGATTCAATATCGAGTACTACCCTAACAACATCAGACGTGAATTGCCCTGTTCGTATCCGTTTAAGCAGCCCATTTTCGATTGGAATTGGTTTGCTGTATAGTGGATCAATATAGGAACCCTGAAAATCAAGATAGAGTCTTCTTGGCTTCTCTCCTCTTTTCTCCAGCAATCTTTCTTTATATATTGCAGGACCAGATGTTTTGATGACAACGCGGGTATAGTCGTCAGAAGACCAGTATTTAACTGGCAGGACATAAGTAAGTTTGCCAAGAGGTGTCCGTTGATGTACGGGACCAGGGAGGGAATTGTTCTGCTCTTTGGATAAGGTTTGTAATAACTCTAAGGAGAGATGGTACTTGTCCCCACTTCTGTAATCTGTGACGATGCGGGAAAAAAAAACAGCAGCCTTTTTCGGGAGGTGCTTTTTGTTGAGATAGAGCTTGCCAACAGCAAAGAGAGCATCATCTGCGAGGGTGTCTTGAGGAAAAAGATCCGAAACATCACGGTAATACGAAATCGCCTCATTGAGATCCATGTCCAAGTTGAAGCGCTTGTTCATGTTTGAGTATATACGGCCAAGCATATAAAGGCTTCGGACTGCGAAGTCGGATTGTGGGCCTGATAGGTAACACCTCCTGAATGCTCGAACTCCATTAAGCCAGTTGTCTCTTTTTGTACCAAGGTGAGTGCTGTGAAGCTTATTGTAATATGATTTTGCCTGTTTGTACTGCTGTTCGAGATTAAGTGAACCAAT
>CAMZKT010000070.1 GCA_947311435.1 uncultured Desulfocapsa sp. | reverse complement strand
TTACGACGCCATCAATTAATCAAGGGAAAGAAAGATATCATCAAGACTATCAGAAGACTTATCCTTTGATGAACCAGAGGGTGGCGCAAGGGTATCAATTTCCAAATCCATATTGATGCAAGCAAGCTCATCAAGATCATCATCCTCTTCAACAATATCTTCTACCGAGAGGCCCAGATCATCCAGTGACAGCGAAACTTCAGCATCTGATATATTCTCAGAGTCGCCTAGTCCCAGGTCAAAATCAAGACTGTCAAGGTCGTCACCCAACTCCAATTCGTCATCAATGGTAAGCTTTGTTGCGATTGGATTTAATGCCTCTGACTCCAGCTCTTTAGGCGGCGTAAGATCAGTAATATCTTCCAATTCATCCGGAAGAGTTAAAATCGGTGAATCATTTAATGCCACCGCGGATGAATCCTCATCGTCATCCAATTCGAATTCAAAATTCCCTTCTTCGTTACTTTCATCCTCTGGTTCAAGCAAAAAATCTTCAGTCCCTGTGCCGTCAAAAGAAATTGTTCCCTCGTCTTCTTCACTGCCAACGTCAAGAGAATCCAGCTCCGGATCAGAAAAATCATATTCTTCTTCAGAAAAAGTATCATTTTCCTCAAAGGCAATACCACTCGTTCCAGTAGCCTCGGGCTCTACCTCGATCTCAGAACTATTCTTTTCAGGTATTTTGAGAAATGACGGAGGAGCTGCATGATAAGTCGTCCCCTCAATCTCTGCAACACCCGTTATATCTTTATTGCACTTCAGACAAGTATCTATATGATCAAATGAAATGTAACCGCATTTAGGGCAACGCATATTGGAACACCTTCGCTGTATTCAAGTATTACCACTTCTTTCCCAGGAGCCTTATGTGAAGAACAAACACTTCCACATCTTTTTACAGTATTGCACATTCCCACTTAAAGAATCAAGAAAAATTCGTGTCTGTTCACAGGTACCCATCTTCACACGCCAAAAACCGTTTCAGCAGCTATCCCAATCCATTCCGATATCACAGGCTGGTGCAGAGTGTGTAAGTGCACCGATTGAAATAATATCCACCCCGGTTGCTGCAATTCCTGCCACCGTTTCCAGATTCACACCACCCGAGGCCTCCACTAGAGCCCTACCACCAATGAGGGAAACAGCCTGTTTCATGGTATCAATATCCATATTATCAAGCATGATAATATCAGCGCCACACGCTAAACACTCCCGAACCTGCTTGATTGTATCCGTTTCAACTTCAATTTTAATGGTATGAGGAATTCTTTCCCGTATACGTTCAACAGCTCTTGCTATGGAACCACATGCAGCGATGTGATTATCTTTAATCAGAACGCCATCACTCAAATTGAACCGATGATTATAGCCCCCCCCAACCCGTACTGCATATTTTTCAAATATTCGTAAACCAGGGGTGGTTTTTCGAGTATCGGTAATTCGCACAGGGAACTCACAGGTTTTCTGAACAAAACTGGCTGTAAGTGTTGCTATCCCGGATAAACGCTGTAAAAGATTCAGCGCCACCCGCTCAGCCTTCAACAGGTCCACAACCGGCCCATTGACGCTCAGGAGGCATTCTCCTTTGGCGACAATGGCCCCATCAGGCGCCGCATCGGAACATTGAATCAAGGGGTTTTGCAGATAAAACACCTGAGCTGCCACATCCATCGCACCAGCAGCAACACAAGGCTCTCTTGCGACAAGCTGTGCCATTCCCTCTTCGGAGTTGCGAAAAAGAGCCTCACTACTCAAATCCCCATGACCAATATCTTCCAGTAAAAAAGATTCCAGTTGTTTGCGCAGAATTGTCCTATCCAATTTCAGCCAACCTCTGTTCTGCAGCAGCTACTTTTGCAAGCTTTGCCACAAGCTCTTCCTGCTTCGCCTTTTCCTTTGTAACAATTTCCGCAGGTGCATTGGCCAGGAATTTTTTATTCGCAAGTTTGGTATCTATCTGTTTGAGGGATTTCTCTATCTTGTTTCTCTCACGACCTAGCTTCTCCCGCTCCTTCTCAACATCTACCAGCCCCTTTAAAGGCACATACAGTTCCATATCCTGATAGATGTAGGTGGCTGCATCGGCCGGTTTTCCCCCTTCCCTCAGAACATGAAGAGACTCCAATCGAGTCATGGACGATATGGCCGTACTAAAGTCTTCGATTAAACCTCTCTTCCCTGCGTCTCCGCAGAGAACAAAGGCTTCGATTTTTGCAGAAGGGTGTACGTCAGCCTCGGATCTGATATTACGAAACCCGGTAATCACGCCCATCAACAGCTCCACCTGCCCCTCAACAGTTTCATTCTGCCAAGCCTTAACCACAGGAAAATCACTGGTCACCAACATTGCACGTTCACCCGGCAGTGAGTTCCATATTTCTTCTGTGACAAAAGGAGTAATGGGATGGATAAGTTGAAGTATGGTCTCCAACACATGAAGCAGCACCCCACGTGCCTGGTCTCGAAGTGCTTCATCTTTACTAAACAGATCGGCTTTGATCCATTCCAGGTACCAGTCACAAAACTCATGCCACACAAATTGATAGATCACAGATGCCGCATCATTAAAGCGATATTCGTCAAGAGCTTGACGAACCCCCGCAGTGGCCTTTGCAGTTCTGCTTAAAATCCATTGATGAATAAGCGGCAACTCTTCAGGTATGTTCACCACATTCACGATTGAAGCTTCGCACTCTTCAACATGCATGAGGGTGAATCGAGCTGCATTCCAAAGCTTATTAATGAAAAACCGGTAGCCCTCAATCCGTTCTTCATCCAGTTTTATTTCACGCCCCTGAGCAGCAAAGGCGGTGAGAGTAAATCGCATGGCATCTGTGCCGTACTGCTCCATAATAACAAGCGGATCAATAACATTCCCTGTGGACTTTGACATCTTCTTCCCATGCTTGTCGCGCACCAGTGCATGAAGATACACATCCTTAAACGGCACCTCACCCTCCATAAAATGCAAACCGAACATCACCATTCGTGCAACCCAGAAAAAGAGAATATCAAAGGAAGTGATAAGCACCGAAGTGGGATAAAAAGTCTGGAGTTCTTTCGTATTTTCCGGCCAGCCCATGGTTGAAAAAGGCCAGAGGGCAGAAGAAAACCAGGTATCAAGGACATCTTTTTCCTGACTAAGGTCTGTCGCCCCACACTTGCTGCACTTCTCAGGCGCAACAGATTCCACCATCAGTTCCTGACAATCGTTGCAGGTCCAGGCAGGAATTCTGTGTCCCCACCAGATCTGACGGGAAATACACCAGTCACGAATGTTATCCATCCATGAATAGTAGGTATTATACCAGGTTTTCGGGTAGATATTGATACGCCCATCACGAACTGCCGTAACGGCTTTTTCTGCCAGGGGTTTTACTGAAACAAACCACTGCAAAGACGTGGTGGGTTCGACTACCGTTGCACAGCGGTAACACTGGCCAACGGCATGGTCGTAATCTTCAATCTTTTCAAGAAAACCTAGATTATCTAAATCTTCTACGATTTTCTTACGACAGTCAAATCGATCAAGCCCCTGGTAGGCTCCCGCTTTCTCATTCATCACACCATGATCATCCATCACCTTCACAATGGGTAGAGAGTGACGGAGACCAATCTCATAATCATCACGATCATGGGCAGGAGTGACTTTTAAGGCACCAGTTCCAAAATCCTTCTGAACATGATGGTCAAAAACCACAGGTATCGTTCGACCTGTAAGAGGAAGGTTGATCCCCACTTCAGCAAGATGGGAATAGCGCTCATCATCGGGATGCACAGCCACCCCAGTATCACCAAGCATGGTTTCAGGCCTGGTGGTGGCAACAATCACATGCCCGGAGCCATCAGCAAAAGGATACCGTATGTGATAGAGCTTTCCTTTTTTATCTTCATGCTCGACCTCATCATCGGCAAGTGCTGTATGACAGCGAGGACACCAGTTAACAATGTAATCCCCCTTGTAAATAAGACCATCACGATACAACTTGACAAAGGCCTCACGAACAGCCTTCGACAGCCCCTCATCCATGGTGAAGCGTTCCCGCTCCCAGTCACAGGAGGCACCCATTCGTTTGAGTTGCTCTATGATGGTTCCGCCTTTTTCCCTGCGCCATTCCCAAACACGTTCGATAAATGCATCACGCCCGAGATCGTGTCGTCCTTTTCCTTCTTTTGCGAGCTGCCGTTCGACAACATTCTGAGTGGCAATCCCCGCGTGGTCAGTTCCTGGCACCCAAAGGGTGTTGTCTCCGCACATACGATGGTAACGTACCAGAACATCCTGCATGGTATTGTTCAGAGCATGCCCAACATGCAGGACACCAGTGACATTTGGAGGAGGAATTACCACAGAAAATGAGGGCTTCCCGTCTTCCATCTTCGCAGCAAAAGAGCCATCTCTATCCCAGCGATCCAGCCATTTTTCTTCCACATTGGCAAATTCATAGCTCTTTGCCAGGGTTTTCTCCTGTTCTTGATTTTCCATAAACCTTTTGTTGTGCCTACTTGTTCTATAGTGAGTCTTATTGGTTAACAATAATTTACTGGTTCGGGCTTAGCCTAACTTTTCTTATAAGCCGAACAACTACCCTTATTCTTCCATTATATCTGTGAGTTCCAGGCCTTGGGCAAAAAAATCTGATCATAAATACGCATGGCGTAGCGATCCGTCATTCCTGCTATAAAATCACAAACCTGCCTGTGAGCCTGTTTTTCACTGGCCCACGCCTCAGCCCCGTCAGGTTGCCAATGATTATCAGCAAAGCGACCTGAACCATTCTCCATAAAATACTGATAGAGGTCACGAATAACACGTTGTGCTTTTTCAAACTCATTATGTACCCGGTAATACCGATAGACATTTTCATATAAAAATGTCCGGAGATCAGTGATCGCCCCCATCATTTTCTTACTGGCATGAAGCCTTCCGTCTCCGGCATCGAGAGTTTCAACAATGAGATCCCGCACCATGGCTCCAATTCGTTTAGAATGCCGCCCACCAACCACACCCCGGATATCAGCCGGCAAATCAGTCTCCGTCAAGATTCCTGCTCGGAGTGCGTCATCCATATCATGATTCACATAGGCAATAATATCGGCCACTCGTACCACCTGCCCTTCAAGTGTTGTAGGCAACGCTGAATCATTTTCGGGCAAAATATCATTCCTTCCCTTCGAGTGTTTTACTATTCCGTTACGCACCTCAAAAGTGAGATTCAACCCTTTTTTATCGTTTTCAAGAGAATCAACAACCCGGAGACTGTGGACATAATGACGAAATCCACTTGGATGTAATTCATTCAAGGTCGCTTCACCAGCATGGCCAAAGGGAGTATGCCCCAGGTCATGACCAAGGGCTATGGCTTCAGTTAAAGGCACATTCAAACAAAGTGCCGAAGCAACCGTTCGAGCGATTTGCGAGACCTCGAGAACATGAGTAAGACGTGTTCGGTAATGATCACCTGCCGGGGCAAGAAACACTTGAGTTTTATGCTTTAGACGACGAAATGTTTTCGAGTGAGTAATCCGATCCCTGTCACGTTCAAAAGGCATACGAATATCACTCTCGTCGTCTTTCTCAACACGCATGCGACCAGCACTGTTTTTATTCAAACAGGCATGGGGGGATAGGATTTGTTCCTCCCTCTCTTCCAGTTGCCGCCGGATAGACTTTCCCAAAACAGGTGTGTATGCCATGATTACCTCAAATACAACAATGCAGGTTCGTGTGTTTTTTTAAATTATATCAGAGAAGAACCGGGAACAAATTTTTCACTTTCATAGGGGAGTATAAGCATACTGCCCTCTTTGGTCACCAGTGACAATCCCCCCACAAAATATTTTTTTACACCTACTCATACGACTCTGCAAGGATTTTACACCTCTTTCATCCTGGTTTCACCCCACTCCTCATAAAAAACCAACTCTTCAAGATTCAACCGGGGAAGCCAACCAGCCTTTTCCAGTTCAGGCATCTCCGGAAAATGACTCACATGACCAATGCAAAGATAGGCGATAACAACCACAGAATCCGGCAGCTTAAAGATTTCCCGTAATACCTCTTCGTGAATAATAGATACCCACCCCACTCCAAGCCCCTCGGCTCTTGCAGCAAGCCACAGATTTTGCACCGCACACACAGTTGAATACAAGTCCATTTCAGGCTGCACAGTACGACCAATCACGACGGATCCTGTCCTGGCTCTGTCACAGGTAATCAGCAGATTTACAGGCGATTCCTGGATACCTTCAAGTTTAAAGCCCCTGTACTGTTCTCTTTTTTTCTCATCAAACATTTTGGCCGATTCTTCGTGTGCCTGTAAAAAATCTTCATGTACCCGTTTTTTAGTATCAGCATCTTTTATAACCAAAAAATTCCATGGCTGCATAAAACCCACAGACGGAGCATGATGGGCGGCGCGAAGCAGTTTGTCCAACATTTCGTCGGAAACATCCTCATCAATAAACTGCGCCCTTATATCACGACGTTGAACGATGGCCCTATATACTCCTTCCCTCTGTTCAGCAGAGAACGCATGTGTTTTTTTCATTCAGTAATTCCATAATTTATAGTATCTGTTAACGTAAGCATTCACGGGTTTATACGACATTTTTCTGCTGCAAAAGCTGTGAGAGATGCAGCACCTTGACATCACTGTCTACCGCAGTAAGCCCCTGATGCCACTGCATAAGGCACCCGGAGCAGGTAGAGCACACCACATCCGGGTGAAGCTCCAGTACATCCCTGACTAATTGATCGCGGATTAAAGCAGATATTTCAGGTTGGGCCACATGAAAAAGCCCACCCTGCCCACAACACCGTGGCCCATCGGGAAGTTCGAGTAACTTTATTGTACCTGTCTTTTTTAATTGTTCTCTTGCTTTGTCAACGGGAACTTTCTCATGACGAAGATGGCAGGGGTCATGGTAAAAAACGCGGAGTTTTTTCTTCTCCTGTGCGTTTTGAGAAGTTTCGACAACAGACTGTTCTTCAAGAAAGGCACTGAGTTCCACCACCCGTGAAGCCACTTTTCCGGAACGCGCCTGCCACCCTTCATCCGTCGCAAAAAGTACCGGGTATTTTTTCAAATGAGCATAACAGGAAGCACAGCTGACCAGAATCGGCCCATCTGTCGCCTCCAGGATTTCAATATTCCTGACAGCCTTCCTTCTAGCAGCTTTAAAATCTCCAGCAGCACAATCTGCCAGCCCACAACAGACAAGGGCATCTGGAGTATGCAATGGCACCGCTTTCCGAGAGAAAAGTGCTTTACATGAACGGAGAACATCGGGAAAAAGATATCGTGCCGCGCACCCGGCAAACCAGGTCAGACCATCATTGACCGAAACACCCCCCTCCCCATGGCATTCTTCACCCGACAAAAACGGAGTATCAGCAAAAAGAGCCAGTCGTAGCCTGAGCCCGGAGTCACGAGGAAGTGTGTTCCCCAATATTTTCCCGCAAGCCCTGCCCAAAATACGAAAGCCCGCCAGGCTTGTCGGGTAATCCAACAACTTACGGGCCAGATATTTTTCGTAGGCGTGAGGACCAGTCAACGAAGAGAAACTTGTCCTCGCTTCGAGAAATTCCGTATGAATATCAATGTTCCTCGAACAAACCCTGGTACATGCCCCGCAAAGAAGGCAGGCAGAAAAAATATCTATAAAAACGGAACTGCTGCGTTCAAGCCCAAGCGTGTGGAGTAAATGTAATTTTCCCCGGGCCGTATGTGATTCTCTGCCACTGATTCGGAAAACCGGGCAAACTGTTGCACAGGCTCCGCACTTGGCGCAGGTTGACACCCCCCTTACTCCTGTCTCTGATTTATTTGGCCCACAGCAGATACGCCTTAATAAAGGAATCCAGATCACCATCGAGTACAGCGTCAACATTCCCCATCTCAACTTCAGTTCGGTGATCTTTAATCAACCGATATGGCTGTAAAACATAGGATCGTATCTGGCTTCCCCAGGAAATCTCCTTCTTGTCTCCGTGCAGACCTTCCTGCTGTTCTGCCTGTTTTTCCTTCTCCAATTCATAAAGCCGGGAAACAAGCATCTTCATGGCCATATCCTTGTTTCTGTGCTGGGAGCGTTCATTCTGGCACTGCACAACAACACCCGTGGGTAAATGCGTTATCCGAATGGCAGAGTCCGTTTTGTTGACATGCTGTCCACCTGAGCCACTGGCGCGATATGTATCAATACGCAGATCCTTCTCATCAATTGCAATATCAATATCATCGTCAAGCTCGGGCATAACCATGACAGACGCAAAAGAGGTGTGACGCCTTCCACTGGCATCAAAAGGAGAAATACGAACCAGGCGATGGATACCCAGCTCCGAACGCATATATCCATATGCATATCGTCCTTTTATTATGAAGGTGACACTTTTGGTACCGGCCTCATCTCCTGCAAGAAAGTCAAGAATATCAGCTGAAAACCCCTTTGTTTCCGCCCAACGCAAATACATGCGAAGTAAAATCCCGACCCAGTCCTGAGCTTCGGTGCCACCAGCTCCAGCATGAATTGATATTATCACATTCGACGAATCATGCTCTCCTGAGAACATGCATTCGAGTTCCGCAATTTCAATGGCTTTTTCCATCTCAGGCAAAAGAGCAGCCACTTCACTCTCTGTATCGGCGTCGTTTTCTTCACTTGCCATTTCGAGTAAGAGTCCAGCCTCTTCCAGCTCGGCCCAGGGATCTTCCCAGCCTTTTATACTATCCTGAAGTCGCCCCAATTCCTTCTGTACCTTTTTTGCTCGCTCTGCATCATCCCAAAACCCGGGCATCAAAGTCTGTTGCTCCAGATTTTCCAGATCATCTTTTAGTCGAGCTAAGTCAAAGATGCTCCTTCAAGGCCAGCATCCGACCTTTGAGATCCTGAAGTTTCTGTTTTGAGACCGCAGCTCCAGTTTCTATAGACATTTCCTTTCTCCAATTTTTTTCGTTTTGTTTATTTTTTTTTATTTGTTTTTTATTTTTAACCACCCACTTGAGTATGCAACTCTCATTTTGCATACCATCATATTACCAACTGATTACTGAGCAGTATCGCTTTTCTTGATAATGGCAATGATAAAAAACAATCCCGTGAGTACGAAACAAAGAGGCGCAAAAAGATAGCCCCCCCGCACAAAAATGGTTCGTCCCTCCATTATCTGAACCTGCTGGCTTCCTTCCCAGGGAACAAACAACGACGACACCTGAAAAACACGTCCCATGGGATCAATAAAACCAGAAAAACCAGTGTTTGCCGAACGTACGACGGAACGCCGTGTTTCCACCGCCCTTAACCTGGTCATTGCCAGGCTCTGGTGAGGAGCACTCGATTTTCCATACCAGGCATCATTTGTTATATTCACAAGAAGATTTGCTCCAGCATCCACCCACTTTCTGGAAATATCAGCAAAGACGGATTCGAAACAGACTAATACTCCAATTCGTGCCTTCTTACAAGCGGGAGGATTGGCGATTTCACCCCGGCTAAAATTCCCCACAGCCTCCACAAGAGGAGCAACAAATGGAATCAATTCAGCAAAGGGGACATATTCTCCAAAGGGCACAAGCTGACTCTTAGATGTACGGGCAACGATGTCTCCGTTGCTATTAAAAAGAACACTGGAATTATAAAACAAAAACTGATTATTTCCAGACGTCCCTTTTTCATACCAAGGGGCACCCGCCATCAACATGACATGCTCCTGTTCCAGCAAATCACGAATGGGGATGAGAAGTGGATGTCTGACCGGATGAAAAGGTAATGAGGTTTCAGGCCAGACCAGCAGCTCCGGTCGGGGCTTGCTGCCCATGAGTTTCCTGCTCTGATCCACATAGGATTTAACGGTACTTTCCTGCTCCGCCGGTTTCCATTTCTGCTCCTGGGACACATTTCCCTGAACAATACCAACGGTCATAACATCGGCATCCTGCAAGCATTTCTCCAGCTGCTGCCATCGCAGTCCTGAATACAACACAAGCGTACACAGTACCGCAACAAGAGGGACAGCCAGCCTGACAACAGGTCTTCTTTCACTGCCAGGCACCAGCAAAAGGGAAAAAAAAGTATTCATCAGCAAGACTGAAAAGGTCAGTCCATGATGTCCCAAAACATCGGCCGACTGACACAAAAGCGGGACCTGAGCAAAACCATAACCAAGATCCATCCACGGGAAAGCACTCTCAGGGAGAGACCGTATCCAATCCAGTGCCACCCATATTGATGGTATGAGCCACAGGCAAAGAGAGGGAGAGAAGGAATGGAAAAAACGATTCGCCAGAAGCCCAAACATCATAAAATAGCATGCCATATACATACTCAACAGAAGCAGTGCAGGAATCGATGCAAACAGAGGCAAGCCGCCATAGTGACCAAGAACAAACACTATCCAGTAAAGCTGCAGGAGAAAATGACCGGTACCCACAAGCATACTAAAAACAACAAGCTGCTTCCTGTTTCCCTGAAACACAATGAGTAAAAAAGGAACACAGGCCACAGGAAGAAGAGGCCATATCCCGCCGCCACCGGGCATGCCCAGCCAAAGCAGAAAAATGGAGAGACTACTAAGCAGCACTGCGTTGCGGGTGGCAACTCCGCTCATTCTGTTTCCTTTGCAGGCGATACAGGCAACCTGTCAACCCGTAACAGATCAATCTGCCGTTTCGTGGCACTGAGCACTGTAAAACACAGGCCCTCAGCCTCAACGGTATCACCCACCCGAGCCAGACGCCCAAGTTTAAAAATGACAAAACCACCAATGGATTCGTATGCTCCCTCCGCCATTTCAACCCCAAACCGATCTTCAATGACTTCGATATCCGCCTGAGCCTTCACTTGCACACTATCCACATCCACCTCCTGCAACAGACTCCTGTCGACATCGTGCTCATCATCAATTTCACCTACAATTTCTTCCAGAATATCTTCAAGAGTGACCAGACCTCGCACTGTACCAAATTCATCGGCGACAACAGCCATATGAACCTTTTGTTTTTGGAAATCCTTTAGCAGGTCGCCAATGGGTTTGTCCTCTGCAATAAGCAATGGTGGGTTTAAGTAATCGGCCAACCCCCTGTTCTCCTGCCCTCTGGCACACATCTGCAGTAAGTCCTTAGCATGAACAATACCAACTATGTTATCTGTATTTTCTTCGTATACAGGTATCCTCGTGAAGCCTTTTTCGATTACCATATCCACAAGGTCATTTACATCAATGGTAACCTCGGCACTGACAATCTCTGTTGAAGGAGTCATGACTTCTCCAGCAAGGGTATCATGAAAATCAAAAATGGAATTAATCATTCGCTCTTCAAATGAGGAAATGAGCCCCTGTTCTTCCCCCTCTTCGAGCAATTCCTGAATTTCCTGCTCCAGATCTTCCGTGGTTTCTGGAGAACGCCCAACACGGAGGAGGGAAAACAACCGGCACAACAGAGTCTTTTTCTCTACCTGGACTTCCTGATCAACCAATTTTTCTTTTGTCATAGTGTTTTGCTGTGGTGGCTTCGCAAATCCCATTATCTGGCCACCATAACCCTATCCTTTTAATAAGTTTCCATTATTGAGGCCGAGCATTACATTTCTTTTCGTTTGGAAGGTTGCAATAGCCATGAATGCTCCTAACCAGTTAGCTTTTTCCTTTTCTAATTGCTCCCGTATGACTATAGTACGCAAAATTTAAAACTGTTGCAAAAAAAAAGCTTGTCTTGATAAAGGATTAAACCTTATATAACATTTCAACGATAACACTAAGATGCAGGTTGCAAAAATCTCTTTTTCCAACCCTGCTTCACGATAAGAGGATTACATTGGAAGGAAAGGTTCCTATAGCAAACAGGGGCGAAATCGCCATCCGAATAATGGAAGCCTGTAAGGATTTAGATCTTGAGTACGTGGTTGTATACACTGATGCGGACAAAGATTCAGAACATGTCCAACGTAATATTACCAGTGGCCCTGGCCAAAACGCCTGGCGAATAGACAGCTACACCGATCCAAACGATCTCTTTGCCGTGGCCACACACACGCATTGCACTGCAGTACACCCCGGTTACGGTTTTTTCTCCGAGGATTACCGTTTTGCAAGGCGTGCTGCCACCCGAGACCACTCACTTATATTTATCGGTCCCAACTGGGAAGTCATCAGAGATCTTGGTGATAAGATCAACACCAAAAAAGTTGCCAATAAATTAAAAATCCCCACCATTCCGGGAACAGACAGCCCCATCTACAATGAAATGGATGCGGAAGAAATTGCTCTTAAACTCCATGAAAGTCAAAGAATGCAAGGTGTTGAACGCCCTTCGATTCTCATTAAAGCTGCGGCCGGTGGCGGTGGCATGGGAATAGAAGAAGTTATCGAAATAGCAGAATTCAGACGTATCTACAGGCAGGTTCAGAGTTACGCAAAACGGCAGTTTGGGGATGGCGGAGTACTTATTGAGCAATGTCTCACAGACTACAACCATCTGGAGGTACAGCTCCTCTGTTCAAAACATGGTGAACGAATTCATTTTGGCTCACGTAATTGTACCATCCAGTCCACAGGTCGCCAAAAAAGAGTGGAGGCTGCTCCCGGATTCCACGCATCCTGCTTTGACTATGAATTTGATGAACAAAAAGTACTTGATCAGGTTGTCGAATATTCACTAAAACTGGCAAAACACGTGAACTACGACAACGTAGGCACCTGGGAATGGATCGTTTCCCGCCAGGGTCAACCGTATCTACTTGAAGTTAACACCAGGATTCAAGTGGAAAATGACGTCTCAGCCCGAATAAGTTACCAGGAAAATAAACACCCAAACCTCATCCGCGAACAGATCAGACTGGGACTTGGTGAAAAAATTGGTTACAGCCAGGACAGTATCGAATTCCGGGGGGCATCCATCGAACTGCGAATCGTAGCAGAAGACACCAGACGAGGATTTGCACCATGGATAGGCACAATCACCGATTTCACTTTCCCAAAACACGAATGGTCCACTGTTTATACACACGTTCCTTTCGACCGCCCCTACACCATTCCCAGCGAATATGACCCGAATCTAGCGCTTGCACTCGTCTGGGGAGAAAACATGGATGAGGCCAAGCAACGTGCAGCACGCTTTATTGATGAGGTAAGCATCAAGGGTAAAGATTCACAGGGCGAAGCAATTATAACCAATCTTGCTTACTTGAAGAACAACCTGGATCGACTACTGACCTTCTAACACGATTAACCAAAAGAATTTTTAGAGTCGCTGGATAAGTGCCTTGGCAGCATCTCTAAATTCATGATTCACAAAAACTCTCCCGGTTTCTCGCTTTTGTTACAGTTTTTATGGAGTAAGGCACTAAAAAAACCATACTGGAATACTCTTAAATGAACGAACTACTTAAAGCTCTCCAGAAAATAGAAGAGCGCATCAACTACCTTATTCAAATTAAAGATTTCACCAATTGGGGAAATCTCTTTGACTTCCAGAAGACCTGCGCAGAACTTAAACAAAACCCATACGAATATCACGAAGAACAATTCCAGACCGAAATACGCAAGCTGGACGAGTCAATTAGTTTCCTGGAAGAACGTGCCGAGGAGCAGTTGACTCCCATGGAGCGTGTCCGCATTGTTCGTACCGTTGAACGGTTCAGCCTCAAAGACATTTTGGAAAATGTGTACGAAGATTACACCGAGCTTGGCGGGCAGGATGAAGCTAATATTGATCCTGCCATGGTCTGTGCAAAAGCAACTATTGTCCGACGAATAAAAAACAAACCATACACTGCCACTGTTATGGTTATCGGGCAGGAGACCGGGCATGGGGAGGAGTTCCGTAACGGAGGTTCCTGTAAACCTGAAGGAAACGAGAAAGCTCTTCGCTATATGAAGGTTGCTGAAACCGAAGGCATTCCCATCCATTTTTATATTTTTACTCCAGGCTCCTTCCCCGTCGAAGAGTATCCCGGAGCTGCACAGCAGATTGCCAGAAATATTTACGCCATGTCTAAACTGCGGGTTCCCATGGTATCTCTCATCTCCGAAGGAGGATCTGGTGGAGCCGAAGCTATTGGTTTGTCTGATTTCCGTCTTATGTGTTCTCACGGTTACTATTCGGTAATATCTCCGGAAGGTGCTGCTGCCATTGAAGGAAAAATCCCCGAAGGTGAAAAAGTACCAAAAGAGCTGGTGGAAGTATGTGCCGAACGGCTGAAGCTTACTGCTGTTGATAACCGTAGTCTTGGAACCATTGATGCCATTGTTAAAGAACCGCAGCTCGGTGCACGACACGATGACTTCGCGTTTTTTAACCAAATTCGCTCAGAAATCACTCGTGCCACTGACAAGGTTGTACTCAGTGCCAAGAGTTTCAAGGCTTTACGCGACTGGGAAAATAGAAGGCGAAAGAAAAAAGAGGAACGCAAAGACCTCGCCATTGATATTCCCTGGGATCTCACTCTGGAAGAACAAAGAAGACTGCTCAACATCCGTTCAAAAAAATATCGTGACATGGCCATGCTTGGCTTTGGTGGACACCCCGATCCCGCCGAAACATTTTTCAAACAATTTCAAGAGAAAAGCGAGAAGATCTACTACAACCTACGCTACGATGTGGTGAAGAACTCACAGAAATACCTCAAAAAAGTCGTTAGAGATATGTCTGGAGAAGGGTCCGTGGTGATGCAACGTATCACCAGCCCACTCAACACATTAAAGGCATTTTTTGAAAAGGGCAGTGCAAAAAACACCCCCCCACTACGCATAACACACAGTAAAACAATTGCTCCGACGCTTCCAACGCCCACTCAAGATCCGCTTAATCTGGTTGACATCTATACAAGTCCCCGCGCCAATGAGGATCGAACTCTTACCTGTCCCAACACTCAGAAAAGTGGCTGTAAAGATCTTTGGGTTCCCGACCTCTTTGGTGAATTTAGCGGTGTCTGCGAAACTTGCGGACACCATTTCCCCATGGAGTATCAGTGGTATTTACACAACATCTTTGACCCGAATTCCATCTTTTTCTTTGCAACTGACATAACTTCCGGGAATCCTCTAAAATATACAGGTTTGAATGCTCGCCTCAACAGTTGTAAGAAGAATACTGGTCGCAGCTCCGGAAACCTCACCTTTACTGCAAAAGTAATGGATATCAAGATTGTTGTTTCCATGCTGTACCGTGACTTTCGAAGCGGAACAGTGGGATCTGCAGAGGGAGAGAAGTTCGTTCAGGCTTGTGAGCTTGCGACACGAAAGAAACGCCCACTGCTCTCCTATGTACACACCACCGGCGGTATCCGCATCCAGGAGGGTACGCTTGGAGTCGTTCAGATGCCCAAATGCACCATGGCAGTCCGTGAGTATATTGATGCTGGCGGCCTTTACATAGTTGTTTATGACAACAATTCATACGCAGGGCCGGTTGCTAGCTTCCTCGGTTGTTCTCCTTATCAGTTTGCCATCCGCTCCAGTCGGGTAGGCTTTGCCGGTCCCCGTGTAATCAGGGAAACCACAGGAACTACGATCCCACCAGATTATCATTCTGCGCGAAATGCACTCAAACGCGGGCATATACAAGGAATATGGGATCGTCGGGATTTCCGCCGTAATCTGCACAAATCCCTGATGACCATGGGGAGCCATAATCTTTATTATAGATAGTTTTCCTGTACTACTGGTATCGAAACAGGTAAGCCTGTCCCATTCGATGCCAGTAGCTCTTGTCCCTATGCCCAAGTAACGGGTGCAATACAAAACAGAAACAATGCTGAATCCGCCATGCTCTGATGAATTAACGTGCTACGTAGAATGTCGAATATCGAATTACGAAGTTTTCTCCCTGGAAACTTGTAGATTGGCCAAAAAATCAGATGTCAACAGGCTGTTTTCATTAAAAAACACCTTTTGAGCAATTCATACCGCAAACTTAATTAACCAATCTTCCGGTTCAAATTTTTTATTTTCCTTCTTCATTCGATATTCCTCGGAGTCCACGCTTACCTGTTCAACATTTGAAATTCAAATTACATTGTTAAATCAATACATAACATGCTTTCTCGATTTAGCACTCTATTGTATTGCACCCCCAAGTAACTCATTCAAACAATAATTTTCCGTGGTATCCAAACGAAGATCTAAGGGAATGTATTTTCCTAGCACCCCGTACCATGCTTGACGAATGATTCACCTTGTGCTATTAGTATCCTTCTTTATTTTTTCACTTGGAACACATGGGCCGTTAGCTCAATTGGTAGAGCATCTGACTCTTAATCAGCAGGTCCGGGGTTCGACTCCCCGACGGCCCACCACTCCTTGACAATCTTGAGATTGTATCATCCGCCCAAACCCTTGGCTTTCAGCTCATACAGTCCCCCCTTGGGAAATTGAGAATCCAGAGAGTTTCCAATCAGTAGCTCTGAAATCTTCCGTAAACACCGTATTGAAAAAGACAAATAATTTAAACTCCCCCCCCTCTAAAACCATTCGTCACATGACAAAGATGAGATGTGTCGACCTCTGACTGTAAAAAATCTCACAGTAAACTTGACTTCCATACCTCTTTTCTCCTATCCTGTACGCAGAACGTACGTGGGTTGTATTCTTCCTCAAAAGGAGGCGTGATGAACAAAACAATTAAATGGCTGTTAATCTGCATCGCTGGTGCAGGTATCCTTTTTGGCGTCGTTATTGTCAGCCTCCCCTTTATTATTGACCCCAATGATTATAAAGACCAGATAAGTAAAGTCGTTCATAAACAAACCGGAAGGGTGCTTTCCATTCCCGGTGACATCAAACTGCAGGTTTCACCAAAACTGGACGTATCTTTTTCACTTGGCAAAATTCAACTGGCCTCCAGTGATGCATTTCCCGACACCTCTTTTCTATCAAGCGAACTTGCCGAAATCAAACTCGCTATCTGGCCATTAATAAAGGAACGACGGCTCCAGGTTAACACTATTGCCCTCAGAGGGGTCCAACTCAACCTCATTCGTAACAGTGAAGGAAAAACAAACTGGGGAGACCTGACTGGGGATAAAGCGAAAAACAACGACACATCTCCTCCATCCTCGGGGAAAAATCCCGATACGTCTCCCAAAAGTGATCTTCCAGAGATGGATATTGGTGGAATCTCCATAAAAGATATTAATGTCCAATATCTCGACCAACAGGCAAAACGAAGTATCGCTTTACACAACTTCAATTTGAGTATTGGCCACCTACAAGAAGATTCTCCTTTTCCTGTGAAAGCTGATTTCGATTTTAGGTTGGATGACAATAAGCAATCATTAGCCGCAACCATTAAAACCACATGCGATTTGACCATCGACCTCTCCAAACAGCACTTCAACATTGCTGGTCTTTCCCTGAACGGCCTCTTCCAGGGAGAAATGTTCCCGGCGTCCAAACTCGAAATCAGCCTAATGGCAGATGCCGAAATCAGTATCCCTGATGAAAAAGTAAGCATCCATAAACTTGTCGTCCAACAAGGTGACCTGAAAGCTGAGACTACGCTATCCATGGCCAATTTCAAATCTCCTGCAGTTCAAGGCAGACTTGCAATCGCCGAATATTCTCCCCAAAAGCATCTTGCACAACTGGGAATCGCTCTACCTAAATTCACCAGTCAGAACGTACTGGATCGACTCTCTGTTTCTCTTAACTTCAGTCTAAATAACGATCAACTTGAGGTCAAAAAGCTTTTCATCCAACTTGATGACACAAAAATTACTGCCGAGGCCTCTGTAGCGAACCTTCAACAGCCTTCCTATGCATTGAACCTTCATATCGACCGATTCGATTTAGATCGGTATGCAATTGAAAAGAACTCCATCTCCTCCTCCACCAGACAAGAAGTACCACAGAAAAACCCAGGAAAACAACAGATCGCAGTCCCGGTACAGTTGCTGCGTGGACTCACCTTCAATACTGATATTAAGATTGACACTCTTAAGGCTGCCAAACTCACTCTTACAGACATTAATGTAAAGGCCGATGGAAAGGATGGCCTAATCAATTTACGACCTTTCTCGGCGCAGTTGTATGATGGGAACCTTACAATAACCGGACAAATCGATGCCCGCCCGGATATTCCTCAGATGAGGTTGAATAAACGACTACAGGGCGTACAACTTGGCCCACTGTTTGTCGATATGCTTGGCAAGGAAGAATTCAGTGGTAGGGCAGATATCAATGTAGACGTTGTCACCAGGGGAATTGACAAAGCAGCACTGACCAGAAATGCGAATGGAAAGCTAAAGCTCTCACTTTCTGATGGGAAAATTGCCAAACTCCAGATTCTCCAGACTATTCGTCTGGCCAAATCCCTGATCAGCAAGGAAGCCATCACCAGTAATGCCACATCACAACCAACCGGGTTTGCAACATTAACAGCCAGCGGCATATTAACAAATGGTGTCTTTATAAATAACGATCTCCAAGCCGCGTCTGATTTAATGAAGGTCACGGGAAAAGGTAAAGTTGATTTTACAAAGGAACACATTGACTACCTGCTTACTATCAACCTGATCGATCGCATCGAACGTGAGAAAAATACTGGGCTTGTTGATATGGGAAACACTCCCATTCCCTATAGAATCAAAGGCAATTTTACAGAGCTTCAACAATCTGCCGCCATTGAGGAAATGGTCAAAACCAAGGCAAAAGAGCTTTTATTCGATACCCTGGACAAACATTTTGGCGACGGTAAAGAAAGAGAAGAGAAGTCGAAAAGTGACGACATAAACTCTTTAATCAACAAAGGCTTGAAAGGGCTCTTTGGGAACTAAAAAACTACTTGGAGAGATTGATGTTCGAAGAAAAACGCAAGTTCAAACGTGTCGCGACTAATGTTCGTGTCAGGTTCAACAAGCAGCAGGTTGACAAAGAGACACAAGAATATTTCCAAGGCATCGCAGAGGATTGTGGGCTCAGTGGTATGTTTCTTACGACTGAACACCTGATGCCGAAGGGCAGTGTTATTTCACTCAAGTTTAAATATGTTGACCAGGCGGGAAAGGAAATTACCATCGAAGCTCAGGCCATTGTACGATGGACACAACGCTTTCGCAAACCAAGAGGAATGGGCTTGGAGTTTTTTGAATTCACCGGGCTTCAAGGGCTCAATTTTGAAGAATGTCTGGAGCAACTGCTACGGGAAGAGGCGTAGTCCTCACTGTTCTTACTCCTTGAGCGAAATCTTTAACTGACCTTCCTGCGCTTCAATGGATTCGACACCATCAGAAAAAGTCTTCCAGAAGCCTGTATCTCCCCCGAACTCTCGAACAAGATCAATATTTTTCAAGCCACCAAGCCAGGCATTGGGGATAGGAACACCCATGAGTTTAACCCCTCTCAAAACCACCACCGGCTGTCCTTCCCTGTACGCAAGCTCCAAACCGGCAGCTGCCCGTAACGTCTTGCCGCCAAATATGGGGAAATCCTGATCCACAGGAATCCTCAGCCTGGCACTTATAAGCTCATTGCCCAAATCAACAGCAACCTTTGTGGCCAAATCGGTATTTCTTGCGATCATTGCATTTAATTCACGCTCTGTGAATATAATATCCCGGCTGGCACCTTCTTCAGTGTACGCTTCAGGCTCAAGATTCTGGTCAAGACCGTCCTCTTTCTTCTCCACCTCAACGCGCGCCTCTTTTTCGACAGATCTTTTCCTGGCTAACTCGGTTTTCTGCAAGATGCCAACGCTGTTGAGCTTTACGGATAATTGTTGTTCTTCCTGGGCAGTCAGTACAACAGGCTCAAACTGTGACGGGAAAATATAGATTCTAGCAATCCAAAGGGTAACACCTGCTGTCACAAGTACAGTCAACAAAACAATTGCAAACACTTGCAAACACCCAAATTTTCGTTCCTCTTCCTGCCCTGCTCCTGCATCAACCATCGACTCATCCATACAAAGCCCTTATTGTTTGTAGAGTATTATGTATCCGTTTCTCAATCTGCTTACGAACCTTAGGAGACAATGATTAAGAGGATCTTTTTCCAGCCGAACCACGCGCACGCAAGCAAAAGGAAACATCATCAAGTATCTTAAAATGTTTTGCAACAGCTAAAGACAATAGTCTTATCCGAGATATTTAACCCTCATGGAATTCAAGGTAGTCGTAGTTTTTCAAAAAGTCGCTCAATAAAATGCCCACTATTATTTGACCAGATCATCCAAAGATTCGAAATAAAAGTGGATTCTTTAGCTCTCAGCTAAATTCTCACCAACAACTAAATATACAGATGGTGCGCAATCAAGGGAGCATCGCAATAAATTCATCTTCAGTAAGAATTCGTTTCCCTTGCTCACGAGCTTTCGCAAGCTTGGAACCTGGCTTCTCACCAACAACAAGACTGGTAAGTTTTCTTGTAATTCCACTTGCAATCTGGCCGCCGTGATCTTTGACCAGTTTCTTTGCCTCTGTCCTAGAGAGCTTCTTCAATGCCCCCGTAAATAAAAAGACCTCGCCAGCCAAAGGCTGACTTTTTTTCTGCAACTCCGCAACAACTGGTCTCACTCCAGCGTCATGAAACTTTTTCAACATTTGCTGCACCGAAGGATCAGAAAAGTAGGCCAGTATTGAATCTGCTGCCTGCTCTCCAAGCCCTTCAACTTCGAGGAGTTCTTCTCGGCTTACCGCACACAGCCTTTCAAGGTTTGCAAATGTACGTTCCAGCAATTCTGCAGTCACTTCTCCAATATAGCGTATGCCCAGAGCTGTGAGAAAACGGGCAAGAGTTGGATTCCTTACGGCCCGAATCCCGGACAAAGCATTCTCGGCAGATTTCCCCCCCCAGCCATCAAGTTGTTCAAGGTCTTCTTTCTGGAGGGTGAAGATATCGGGTAAATCCCGGATAAGTTGTGCATCGAAGAGCTGTTCCACGCTCTTTTTTCCAAGACCGTCAATATCAAGGCCTGCTCTGGAACAAAAGTGAATAAGAGCACGCACTCGTTGTGCAGGGCAATGGAGGTTGAAACAACGAGTTACTGCTTCCCCTTCCGGCTTACTCAGTGGATGGGAGCAGGCAGGACAGTTTTCAGGAAGAGCGATGGGAATGGCATCGGGCTTTCGTTTTCCGGGTACAACCTTCACAATTTCGGGAATCACATCACCAGCACGCTGAATCAAAACAGTATCTCCGATATGCAGATCCTTTCTCAGGATTTCGTCACCATTGTGAAGAGTGGCACGACTCACCATGACTCCACCTACATCCACGGGTTCTAAATTAGCAACAGGAGTCACAGCACCGGTTCGTCCCACTTGAAACTCAACACTTAGAATTTGAGTACTTTCCTGGATGGCAGGAAACTTACAGGCAATAGCCCAGCGTGGCGCCCGCGCCTTGGCACCAAGACGTTTCTGTAAGGAAAAATCATTAACCTTGACCACCATCCCATCAATTTCATAGGAAAGAGTGTGGCGCAGAGAGGAGAGTTCCGCAAACCTCTCGATCACGGAATCAATATTCGGACAGAAGCGAACAGCATCATTTACAGGAAACCCGAGGGATGCAAGAAACTCCAATAATTCCTGCTGTGTTTTACAGGAGGTGTCAGCAGGATCTGCCACACCGTAAACAAAAAAACGCAGAGGACGGCTCGCCGTAATCTTAGAATCAAGCTGGCGTAAAGAACCAGCGGCGGCATTCCGCGGGTTTGCAAAAAGTGATTCCCCTTTTTCCGCCCTCCTTTGATTGAGTTTTTCAAGACCTCTTCTTCCCATAAAGACCTCCCCACGCACCTCCAGACGAGATGAACTGCCCTGTCTGAGACGAAGAGGAATAGAAGGAATTGTGCGCAGCTGTGTACTTATGTCCTCACCAATATGGCCATCCCCCCTGGTGCTTCCCTGAACAAACAAACCATCTTCATAAACAAGTTCCACGGCCAGGCCATCAAGTTTAGGCTCTGTCATGTAGCCGGCAGGAGGAACATCTGTAAGCAAAAAACGGAGGAGACGTGCCTCAAATGAACGAAGGTCCTCCTCATCAAAACCATTTTCAAGGCTCAGCATGGGCAGGCGGTGTGGAACCTGCTCAAACTTATCCAGCACCGCAGCACCAACGCGCTGGCTGGGTGAGTCGGAAGTCACCCATTGCGGATGATGCATCTCTATCTCCAGCAGCTCCTGAAAAAGCCGATCATACTCACCGTCTGAGATTTGAGGATCATCCAACACATGGTAATAATAGGAATGTTCTGTCAGAAGAACGTGTAATTCTTCCAGTCGTTTTTTATCAGACATCTGCTATTTGGGAGGAGTCAACAATACACCACCCTTGGCGATATTCTCATGTTCAACTTCATCAATAAAAATCAAAATTGCCTCGGGCGGTTTCCCTGCTTCTTTGGAAATAACATCCGTCACACCCTTGCAGATATTTTTTTTTTGATCTTGAGAGAGTTTTCCGGCAACTCGAATATTTACATAAGGCATATTTTCTCCTTTAAGGCTCTGTGTCTTGAGGGTTCTGCACACAAAACTGTGCAATATTGGCAGGCAGTCTCCCAGGAGATACTCCAAAAGCCCCGGCCAGTTCCAGCAGTTCTTCTAGACTGCAATTAATAAATTTCTCAGGTAACTCCTGCCCGGCGGAGGCTACGCCCTGTTCAAGAAAATGTAACAACGCTTTTCTCCCTGTTTCTAAAAAGGCAGCATCAACCACGGATTGTCTTAACAAAAAAGCCTGATACCGGTACCAGTTGTATAGGCTTCTACGCACACCGCGATAGATCGTTTTGTGATAATTTTCCAGTGTAATATCACGAAGAATTATTTCATTATAGCGTTGGATAGCTGCATTTTGCAGATTTCTAATCTCTTCATCAGCAAGAACCAGACAAGGGCCATCTTTTTCTTCAGTTAAAAAATACAGGGATGAATGAAATGTAATCTCGGGGATTTCTCCAGAATCACGGATAATAAGCCATTCATCCGCAAGAAGAGCCCTTCGTTCTTCCTCCGTCACTGCTTTTCCTCCAGATCAAAAACCGAACGAAAGAGAGAGACTTTCATCTCCGACTGATCCTTGCAACTTTCTCTTTTGAGAAAAAGAACCGGATCGTGAAGAAGTTTTGAGACTATGGCAGACGCCATTTTTTCTATACTTTCCCGCTCCTTGCCAGTCACATTCTTCAATCTCGGCAGTGTACGTTCAAGCTCCATTTGCCTGATTTTATCTCCCTTGGCACGAAGAGCTGCAATGGTTGGTGTGATAAAAAGACCTTCAAGCCAGTCTTTAAATTTCAGAGCCTCTTCATCCACAATTCTGCACGCCTTAATGGCCTCTTTTTCACGCTCCTCCCTATTCAACTCCACCACATTGCTGAGATCGTCAATATCGTAGAGATAGACGTTTTCAAGGTCGTTCAAGGCAGGCTCCAAATCTCTTGGAACCGCAATATCAATAAAGAATAACGGTTTGTTGCGACGATTCCGCATAAGAGGCTTCACTTCCTTCTTATGTAGGACAATTCCAGGAGATCCGGTTGAACTTATTATAATATCAACATGTTCCAGCTGCTCTAAAATCTCATCTAAGCCTACTGCCCTTCCATTATAACGCTTAGCCAGATCAAGAGCCCGCTCGAGAGTTCTATTGGCAACCACAACATTTTTTGCACCATTGCCGACCAAATGCTCTGCGGCAAGTTCTGCCATTTCTCCGGCTCCGATAAGCAATACCCGTTTATTCTCAAGAGATCCAAATATTTTTTTTGCAAGTTCAATGGCGGCATAGCTTATGGATACAGCAGACGAGCCAATACGGGTCTCACTGCGTACCCGTTTGGCAACGGAGAAGGATTTATGCAAAAGTTTATTCAGGATGGGCCCAGTTGATTTCTCAGCAGATGCCCAGCGATATGCTTCTTTCAACTGCCCGAGAATCTGCGATTCACCAACAACCATGGAATCAAGACTGGTTGCCACCATGAACAGATGATGAACAGCCTGCTCATTCCGATAACAATATAAAAACTGTTCGTACTGTTCCGGTGGGAGGGAATCCGCAAACAAAAAGCTTGCAAGTGTTTTTTCAACATCTTCTCCATCAGCGGCCAAGACAAGAATTTCAACACGATTACAGGTAGAAAGAAGATAAAACTCCCGTAATCCGTCAATTTTCCCCAGAGCCTGCAAGGGGGCTTCGTAGCCACTGTTCAGAGCCAGTTTTTCACGTACCTCCAATGGAGTATTCTTATGATTAACTCCAAGAAGTAGAAGTGTCTCATTGGGCATAACTATGTATCCCCCCAAGCACATACGTGACTCCCCACATGGTAAAAAGGACAGAGCAGAATCCCACTATGGACATAAGTGCCGCTCTCTTCCCTCGCCACCCCAGGGTGAAACGCTGATGAATCTGTGCTGCATAGAGGAACCAGGTAATAAGCGACCATGTTTCCTTGGGATCCCAGTGCCAATAGGTACCCCAGGCCTGCCGAGCCCAAATTGAACCTGTGATAATACCAAGCGTAAGAAAGGCAAATCCAGCAGCCAGGCAATGATTATTCAACTGATCCAGTGCACCAAGAGATGGTAGCCGACTAAAAAAGAAGCCCAATCTCTTAGATTTAAGTTCCCATTCCTGTAGAAGATACATCAGGGCACCACAAAAAGCCAAGGCTAGAAAGCCATAGGCCAACACCGCTACTCCTGCATGAATTGGCAACCAGATGGACTGCAAGGCTGGAGGAAGGGGATGAAAATCCCGGGAGACAGATGCGGCTATGCACATCATAACAAGTAAAAAAACCGAGACGAAAGTCCCAAAATTCTTCACCGAATACCGCCAGTGAAAAGATAGATACGCCCAAGTCACAGACCAGGCAAAAAAAACAACAGCCTCATGTTGTGATGTTATGGGAGTGTGCCCTGCAATCATGTACCGTGAAAAAATATAGAGCGTCTGTAACAAGCCGGACATGACAAGTATCATTCTGGCTATTTTACGAATTTCCTCTTTCTGACTAAAAAAGAATAGCAGATAAACAACACAGGCTACAACAGAACTAAATAACACCGCATCAAATAACAATCTGTTGACTTCACTTAACATGACAGAACCTCTTCATTGAAAGCCTTTCGCAGCGTATTCAGCAAACTTTTGACATCAATTTCAGATGGCAAAATTTGCTGCAACAATTTTTTCAGTTCACTCCACTGCTTCTGTTTAATGAAATGTAGAATATCGCTGTCCAGAAGCTGATCGAAGAGCTGCTTGTTTCTGACGGTATCTCTTTCTGCCCCAACAATTTGTTTTCGAACAGCTCCCATTAAGGCAACAAGCACTTCATATTCAGGCCCATAGGATTCTTCAAGTTCTTTTCGAATACGTGCAGAAAGAGCCGGACTGCCACCACCAGTTGCCACACTTATCAACAAACTTCCCCGCCGACATGAGGCAGGAACATAAAAGTCACATGATTCCGGCATGTTTACGACATTCACAAGGATACCTGCACCCTTGGCCTCGGCTATAATTTGTTTCTGGATAGCCAGACTATTGGTTGCAGCAAATACCAGTTTAGCACCAGCCAAGTCCCCCTTATTGTACTTCCGTTGTTTTAAGTCCAGCAAGCCTGACCCTGCCCATTTTGCAATACGCGGTGTCACCTCTAGGCTGATAACAGAAACCCTCGCGCCACAGGAAAGAAGTGATGCTACCTTTCTTCCTGCCACAGCACCCCCTCCGACAACAATACAAAGCTGGTCGTGAACGTCCAGATTAACAGGATACAGCCGCATGACAAACCTCGCTAACCCTTGGCACGAAGACGATTGACGATAATGGTGATTTTCTCCCCATCCTTATTAATACACTGTTTACTCCCTGCAATATCGTATTCTTCCTTCGCACGCTCCATGAAAAGAGGAAGGCATTTCCTTCGTGCATCATGGGCAAGATAGATAGTGCCACCAGGTTTGAGATAGCGGCGGAACACATTGAGGAGCGGGTCAAAAAATTCTTCCCGAAACAACACTTCAGCCGCAGTGAGGATATCAAAAGATTCCATTTTGGGAGGATTCAGCCAGTCCAGATGAATGCAACGAACATTGCTCAACCCAGATGCAGCAACACTAACCTTCTGGAAATCCATGATGATGTCTTCATAATCGGAAAGTGTAACAGAAAAGCCACATCCAGCCGCTGTAATCCCTGGAGCACCAAGGCCTGCACCAATTTCAAGCAGAGTTTTCTCTTTGGCATCGGGAACGGAAGCAAGAACATAGGAAAGAACCATGGCCGCCTCCCAAAGTTTTACCCAAAATGGAAACTCCTCCACATTGGCAAAGGGATCTTTTCCATCAAGAAATTCCTCTATATCCGCTACTTTCAATAAACGAATTGTTTTTTCCTGCACCTTCAACGTATCAAACGTCAATTTGTATTTGGCTCGAAGACTGTTATAAATCCGGCGCTCTTCTTCTGGTAATGTTCTTATGTCCATGTTTTCTATCTAAAATAAACTCGTAAAAAGGTCGATTGAGAGATGGTAAGTAAAAAAACTTCAGATGCGAGGCGCGTATTTTCTTTTTGATTTCAGAGTACTAGGGCACGTCTCGATTAAACAAAAAATACAGTAACGAAGCAGGTGAATAGTTTTTACGACGTCATCATCTAAGGAAATGTGTATAAAAGCGTCCTGTCCCACTTTGATTATTAACCAGTAAAAAAAGTGTACAAAAGGCCTGAAGATGCGAGGAAAAGACAATAGTACCCAAAATACTGCAATTTATTTCTACGAATAACATTCAAGAGTAGCACAATAGCAAAATACCCGGCTATGGCGGAAGCTATTGTTCCAGCAACAATCACAACTAAACTCCCTGAATCAGGTGGGTTTTGCAGCAAATCACTTGACTGCAAAACCACAGCTCCAAGAATAGCAGGTATGGACATTATAAAAGAGAACCTGGCCACAGTCTCACGATTAACCCCCAACAGCATCCCAGTGAAAATAGTTGAACCGGATCTTGAAAGACCAGGGAAGATAGCCATGGCCTGTGCGCACCCGATCAACAGTGCTCGCGGGCAGTTCAACGATACCTTCCGCTCCTTGATATATGGTGTGACCGTCATAATTATTCCAGTCACAAACAGCATGCAGTAGACCAGCAGAATATTAGTAAATATTCCTTCAATGGAGTCCTTTAAAAACAGACCTGCCCCAACGGCTGGCAGGGTGGCTACCACCACATATATATCCCAGAGAAAATAACGTTTCAGCTCTTCGTCTGCGCTTCCACGAATGACCGCAAAAGGAGCCGAAACCATGGCAGCCAGCTCTTTTCGAAACACAATACATACAGAAATCAAGGTACCAAGGTGGAGAAAGACATCAAAGGCCAATCCCTGTTCCTGGAAATTAAGCAGCTCGGACCCAAGAACAAGATGCCCGGAACTGGATACTGGCAGGAATTCGGTCAAACCTTGCAACGCACCCAAAAAAATTGCTTTAATCAATTCCAAAAAAGTCACCTCAAAAAAGCCGCACACATTACCGGCAAGCTTGTAAGAACAAAAAAAGGCCGATTGATACATGCTGTTAACCAGCAATCAATCGGCCTCAATAACCTAACTAACCAGACTAGAATAATAGTATTAGTTACGCTGGCAGCACCCTAATTCTTTTTCCCGGAAAATGAAGATCTCATACGGTACTGAAGAAGGGGCTATGCCAATTAACATCCCTCGATGGCACCACCACTCTTGGGAAGCATAACTTTTACTTTATCACCAGCCTTCACCTTGTCTGCCTTCTTGCAAGTCATTGTTACCTTATCACCTTCAACAGAATCAACGGTGCACTTAACCTTTGCTGCGATAGCCACGGTACTTACTGCAAATGTCAGAACCAAAATTACGGATACAATAGCTTTCTTCATTGTCTTCTCCTCTATTAACAGGGGGGGGTTGCCATGGAACAGCTCCATAACAATATCTATTTTCTTAAAAAGGGAATATAAAAACCAAGACTGTAATTGTCAACCTTTATCGCTGGAGCACCACTAATTCAATATCTTTTTAATGTCATTTTCAAGTATCATATGATGTACATAACCAGGATACTTCTTTACCACGGTTCCATTCCTGTTTATTAAGAATGAAGTGGGAATACCCACCACTCCCCCGAATTTTTGGGCAGTACTTCTATCCGCCATAAGCACAGGGTAATTAACTGATCTCCGTTCGATGAATTTTCGTACCGTTTTGGAGCCACCCTCATCCACAGAAAGCGCAACCACCGAGAACCCCCTCCCCTCATACTTGTTCTGCAATCTGATCAAATCCGGAACCTCCTGCATACAGGGAGGACACCAAGTGGCAAAGAAAGTCACCAGAAGGGCCTTTCCTGAAAAGAAATCACTGTCTACAGATTCCCCTGTAACAACATCTGAAAGCGCAAAAGCGGGCATCTTTGATGCAGCCATAGTGGACTGAGAAAATACCGTCAAGAAGAAAAAGGCGGCCAATAGTACACTTAATTTATTAAAGTAGATGATTTGTTTCATTAGTAAATCCTCTCAAGAAGTTCTCGGTTGAGTTTTTCAACCTTAGCTTATCCTTAAATGAAAGTATTCTTTCTCCGAAGAAAGTCAACCAGTTTGTGCGTAAACTGCTCATGGAGCACCGCATCATTTTTCGTTACGCAGGCTTAACAGAAAAATATATCTTGTGAGCAGTCCCTTTTACAGGTTAACTCTTAAAAGGGTGCAATACAATAAAGTGATAAATCGAGAAAGCATGTTATGTGGTGACTTAACGATGTAATTTGAATTTCTAATGTCGAACAGGTAAGCGTAGCACATGAACTCATCGGAGCATGGCGGACTCAGCATTGTTACTTTTTTGTATTGCCCCCCCTCTTAAAAAGTTCACTCAGGGCATCCGTTACAATTACAGGACGCACCTATTTTCCCTAAATATTACATCTTTGACCCATTCCATTTTTTTATGTCCCCAAAAACTATTTGTGTTAGAGTGTATCCACTCACAGGATACGACACTTTTCCGTGAGCGGCGTACAGTCACAGAGTCTTGAAATCAGCTCCCTGGGGCATTAATTATTTCACAACACAAACATCCAGATCATGAAAAATTCCCTTTTCCATCGCCATTGGCCCGGTTGCCTTTTTCTCATTTCCATCATATTCCTGCCACACAGCCTGCCCGCCGCGCACTTAGTCGATCGAGTCGTTGCAGTGGTGAATGATGATGTCATCACTATGTCTGAGTTGAACGACGAGGGAGCAGGTTACTTCAAAAAAATCACCGACAAAGCTCCGCCATCGCAACTCGAAGAGGCTCTAAATCGTGCTCGGGAAGAAATACTTGCGAACCTGATTGACAAAAAACTCATTGCCCAGGAGGCCGCAAAAATGGGCGTCAGTGTTTCACCGAAAGAACTCCAAGCCGCAACAGAGCAAATGCTTATTAGAAATAAAATCACAAAAGAAACGTTACTCCAGCAACTGGATCAAATGGGCATGGACTTTGACGGCTATCTTGATACCTTGCGCAATCAAATTTTGCAAAGCAAACTTGTCAATTATGAAGTGCGCTCAAAAATTATCATTACCGATGATATGATTCTTGATTATTACGATACTCACTACACCAAACATATAAACAAGGGCGGATATTATCTTTTACAAATAGGATTTTCCTGGAATACATCAGACCAGAAAAGTACCTCCCTGGGACTCGATGCAAAAAAGCTTGATGCCAGAAAACGAGCGGAACGCGTGCATGCACTTGCCAGCAACGGCCAAGACTTCAGAACTCTTGCAGAAAAATTCTCAGACTTGCCATCCGCCTCTGATGGAGGCGATCTTGGTGTTTTCCAGAAAGATGACATGGCCCCCTATATGCGTGATGCCGTCCTCACACTCGCTCCAGGGACAATCAGTGAAATCATTGAAACTCCTTCCGGCTACCAGTTTTTCAAACTCCTCTCCAGTAAAGATGGAAAAATTGTTGTCCAGACCTCTTTCGATTCTGTAAAAGAAAAGATACGTGCCAAATTATACGATGAGCAACTCAGGGAGCAATTCGAGGAATGGGTCACAAAGATCAAGGAACAAGCATACATCAAAAGGCTGTAAAGTGACAAGTATCGTTCAGATAAAAGGACAGGAAGAAGTACAGACACTGGGAGCATATCTCCGTGACCAGCGGAAACAAAAGGGCGTTTCACTCGCTGATGTCGCACAGGAAACCAAAATTTCCATGCCAGTACTTGAGGCCATTGAAGAAGACAACTATGAGCGTATGCCTGCCATGGCGTTTTGCCGTGGCTTTTACTCGCTCTATGCCGACTATCTCGAGCTTGACACAAAAGAAATTCTTGAGAGATACACTCAAACAATGTCCTTGAGAGACACAGGTTACTCAAAACAAGCAAGGCCTCCATTAAACAAAAGCCAGACTTTCAATTCGTTTCTGGAGCCATCCAACGTCCCATCCATTTCCGGGAGAGGAGTTTTTATTGCCCTTTTACTAATTGGTATTGTCGGAAGCTGTCTCTATTTCAGTTGGAACCCTGTACTATACTTCAGTGACAAGCTTTCTGCTCTATCAGCTTCCTTTACCCAACAAGAACAAACAAATACTTCCGATAATTCAGGCAGTTCCTCTTCGGGACAGCCCCATACGGTTACCTATCAGGAGGAGAACAATCAACAGCCTCCCCTCCCCAAAGACCTTCTTGATCAAGAACAGTCTCTTTGAAAGGTGAGCAACAAACAACATTCTGAAACTGCTGCAATTGTTCTCAACTCTCGTGACCACGGAGAATCGGATCTTATTGTCACCTTTTTTTGTCAGGGACTCGGGAAACTGACAGGCATCGCCAAAGGAGCTAAACGAAGTAAAAAACGTTTCGTCAACAAACTGGAAATATTCAGCTCTCTACGTATTCGCCACACCATCCCGCAAAACAATCGCCTGGCATTTATTGCAGAAGCCGACCTGTTAAACGGATACCTTACACTTCGCGAAAATATCAGTTGCTACACCACCGCAAGTGTTATCCGCGAAGTAATTCTTCTGGCTACAAAGGAACTTGAAGGCGATACTGAACTTTATCCCCTTCTTGAGTACGCCTACTCCAAGCTGAACAATGAGCAACCCCCTTCGCAACTTCTTATCCTTTTTCTCATCCGATTTTATACCATAATAGGATACAGTCCGCAGCTGACAAGCTGTCTCCAGTGTGGAGAGGAAATTCAGGCAAAAAAAAAATATTACTTTCATTCCGAAACTGGAGGAATACACTGTAATACCTGCCAAACACGGGGTAGAGCGACAAACACTGAACTTTCCCAAGGAACCCTTAAATCTTTAACAGCAGCCCTGAGCCAACCATTAAAACGCCTCCATCGACTCCAGTTTTCAATAAGTAGTCAACGGGAAGCCCTTTCCTTCCTACACTCCTACGGACGGCAACTTTTTCAACGTGAAATAATTTCCTGGCCATTTCTTGATAAAGTCTAAACCGACCAATCGTTGCCCAGCCTTAAGTGGCACATCCTACTGTAATTAACTCTTCACACAGTAGCGTATTTCTCCGCTATGCTCCACACTGCATGTCCCGTTGTCATGTTGCAAAACCAGACCTCCATCTCCTGCAATATCACTCGCAAATGCCTCATATTGAGGTTTTTTCACCACATCATAGCCAAATTGAACCCGTCTGCCCAGCGTGTCGGACAACTCTTTCCACCGTTTGATGATAGGGTGTTCGTCAAGATATTCGTCGCCCCCACCCCGTTCTAGCCACTGCACCTCTTCATGTAAGAGAAGACCGATGTAATATCGTAGTTTCGCCAGGAAAGAGAGGGCAAACGAAGAGAGTTCGACAGAGCGTCCCAACACTTGAGAGAGAGAAATGGCAATCCCCCGAAGTTCTGCTGGAAAAGAATCATTATTAATATTCAGACCAAAACCAAGCAAGTGGTAATTCTCCTTATGAATCGGACTACAAAAGCCTTCCATAAGAAAACCGGCCTGTTTCTTTCCGTCCAGTAAGACGTCATTGACCCAGCGAATCGTAGCAGTCGATGCTCCCTCCTGATGCAAAGCTTCGCAACAGGCAATACCAGGAATAAGTGGCAGGAAATTTCGAAATTGAGGGAGGAAAGTGTCTGCAAGAAGAAGACACCCCCACAAGCCACCAGGAGGGGCATACCAGGTACGGCTAAAACGCCCCTTCGAAAAAGAAAGTGAAGAAGCAAGGACTAGACTTCCGTTGGCAACGGAAGTCCCGGACTCCTCACACGAACGAATGTGATCCCGTATAGTATCCATGGCACGATCAAGCCGGGGATAAATACGGATAACAGAGCCAACATAGGCTCCATAGCGAAAGATTATTTCACTATCCGGTAATTTGTTTTTCCTGCACCAGGGAAGCTCGACAGTTTGAACATAATCGTCAAGAATAGAAGGAATCAGGAGGGCAAGACTAGTATTCACGCCATCAATCTTTTTTATCCCAGTCAGCCTTCACTTTATTGATGATTTTTTGAATGAGCGGTAGCTTCTCCAAGGGACAAACACCTATCAGTGGAGCCCCCTGATCAACAGACACACCAGGTTTAAAATAGATGGAATGAATAACTCCCTTCTCCCCGCTGTAGTACACGGGAGTATCTCGCTTCATTAAAGACATGATAATAATATCATCACCAGTTTTAACAGATACTTCTCGGTCACTCTTTTTCTCCACCCTTGACTGCACATCAGGAGAAAAAAAGTATTTCGCACGCTCAGGCGCACGAAAGACATAAAGAACCTCTTTCAAAATGGCTTCGATGATCTCTCTCTTCTTCAAGGGGTGACGAATGGTCAGCAGCTTCTCACCAGCCTCTACAAATTTTCCTTCAAATTCAACGCCAAGAGACGAAATTACGCCATTGATGGTGGCTGTAATTTTCTTAGAGTTCCGTTCTCTTGTAATTTCAAACAACGCAGTACCAGGGATATGCTGCCACTCACCACTCACGGCATCTACTTCATCGCCTTCCTGAACGAGAAACCGTATTTTACCTGTGTGGCTTGCGTAAACATCTATATATTCGTATGGATCGGAATGATACTGCGCTAAAATTTTGTCAAAATCTATTTCATCAGACATCGTATATATATTTTCTGTTTTTAAAAGTAATAATTTATGGATTCGTAAAAACTCTTTATCTTCAAAATACGTTTTTCGCCAGTTGTTATTCCATCAAAAAAACGAAATCCATCCTGAAAGCATGCACATCAATGCTGGGTTTCATGTACAGGTACAACGTGTTCAGAACCACCCGCCTCTTCATTCCCATGCACAACTGACGAGCCATGGTGCACCTTGGATTTTGAAGCCCTGACTGCCTGCATATCAACAATGCTACAGTCTGCTACAGTGGTCCGTTTACTTATAAACATTTTCCCAACAAAGCTAAAATTTTCTGATTTTTGAGACTTAATGGAATCATAGACAATCCACTTATTACGCCCCTGCTCATTCCCTCTCTCATCAAACAGCCGACAAAGAATCACCACATTTTTTATGTCATCGGCCCCTTTGTTATCGATGGAAAAGGAAGCTTCCACCATATGTCCTGTTTGGGGAATTGTAACAGAAAAATGGTCGAGATTCACTGAATCCGACAATTCCTCCGCTGACTCAGAGACAGTAATTTCAGGAAGCAAAAGACCTGTAATGCCAGTCGGAGACTCACTAATCTTTGACACAGTAAAAGCCAGAAGAAAAACAAGAATTGTACTTAAACCAACATTACCCCAGAACTTTCCATCCATACCCACTTCCCCCATCAGCCACACTTTTTTTTAATCAACAAACGAGCCTACTTCGTGTGACAATGTAAAGATTATTGTAATTATTCAGGTAACAGCTAACATTTGTCGCTCATAAAATGCAACCGTTTGGCCTTCATTCTATACTTATATAATCATTTGTTGGCAAGCCTATTCGTATACAAACAGAAGCGATTTTGAGCTTTCACAGGCCGCCAGACAATGGTATATAGCATCTCTTAACAACAGGTGTAACAAATCAAATTCTAACTCTCTGCGCAAAAATGCCAATAAAGCATCAGCAAAAAGATTCTCTTTACCAAGTAGAGCAAATAAACGAGGACTTTATTTTCGACGAACGTGTTGCACAAGTTTTTGATGATATGCTTGATCGTTCCATCCCCTTTTATCGGGAAGTCATCCACTCCATTTCCCGTATTTTGGATGCCACTCTTGAAGATAAAAGCCAGATTGTGGATCTTGGTTGCTCCACTGGGAGCACCCTTTTACAGTTGAGTACTCTTCTTGAAAAAAGAAAATTTAAATACATTGGGATAGATAATTCGTCATCCATGCTAAACAAGGCATGCCTTAAGGCAGAACTTTTTTCAAAACAGAAGCACCTTCACTTCAGCAAAGAAGATATTATGAATATGAAGCGTCCGGGAACCTCTGCTTTCATTCTTAACTACACCCTGCAGTTTATCCGCCCCATCAACCGGGAGAAGGTATTACGACAGATATTACACAACCTCATCCCAGGTGGAATTTGTATACTCAGCGAGAAAACCATCTCCCACAGCCCTGGTTTAAATAGAAAGTTCATAAATATCTACCACAGCTTTAAAAAGGAGAAAGGCTACTCGGAACTTGAGATCGCAAAAAAAAGGGAGGCCCTTGAAAACATCTTAATCCCCTGTTCTCTCGAGGAAAACAAGAAAATGCTTCGATCTGCTGGATTTGCTGAGGTCGAAACATTCTTCCAATGGTTTAATTTCGTTTCTTTTGTGGCTATAAAGCCATTCTCCTGACATTAATAGTAATTATGAACTACATAGAACAGCTTCCGGACTCCGCCAGAAGGGATCAAATCTCCACACTACACAAAGAAAAGCAGGATTGGATAACGCAACAAAAAAAAGGTTTCCTTCGCTACCGTACCCCTTGTGAGATACTGCAAGCATTCCCGGCAGAACATGTTGATTGCACTGATGACACTGTTGTCATTGGCGACCCGGCAGAGATTACACCCCAGGAACAGAAACAAATTATTTCTGCACTTGAGGGTTTCATCCCCTGGCGGAAAGGCCCTTTTTCTATTTTTGGAACTGAGATCGACACCGAATGGCAAAGCCAGCGAAAATGGAAGCGTCTCCTCCCCAAGCTACCTGAACTGAAAGGAAAAATAGTTGCCGACATTGGCTGTAGTAACGGATACTATATGTTCAGGATGACCCCCTATCGTCCTGACCTTGTCATTGGTCTTGAACCCTCTATTCAGCACTACTATTGTTTCAAAGGACTCAACGCCATGGCCAGGCAAGACAATCTTCACATAGATCTTTTAGGTGTGGAACATCTGCCACTCTTCCCGGAATGCTTCGATGTTCTTTTCCTCATGGGCATCATTTACCACAGAAGCTCACCAGTTGATACACTTCGGGATGTTTTCACATCCCTTGCAGGAGGCGGAACCCTTATCCTTGAATCTCAGGCTATTCCCGGAGATCCCCCGACTGCACTGTTTCCGGAAAAAACATACGCTAAGGTCCCAGGAACCTATTTTGTCCCTACCGGAAGTTGCCTGCAGAACTGGCTGCGCCGCGCAGGGTTTTCAGACATTGAGCTCTTCTGTCAACACCCAATGTCCAGTATCGAACAACGCCGTACCGACTGGATGCAGTTCGAATCCTATTCTGACTTTATTGATCCGGATAATCCCCAAAAAACAGTGGAAGGATACCCGGCTCCCCACCGTGTTTTCATCATTGCACGGAAAAAATAAACGAAGCTGGCGGGTTTTCTTGCCTTTGGTCACAAGTGTGTTAGACTCTCGACAAAATACTGGGAAGAGCACAGCATAACGAAATCTTATCCGATTAATCCGGTTAGCATTATACATTTTCAAGGAGTATACTTAATGGATCAAAAAAAATGTACCCTCTACAGTGGCGGCCTCAAAGGTGCTGAAGCAAGCTTTGGAGAAGCAGCCGAACAACATGGCATCAAAGAAGTAATATTCACTTTTGAGGGCCACAAACTAAACCGCAATAAAAACTCCGTCATCTTGAGCAAAGAAGAACTTGAGCGTGGGGACATCTCCATGGAACTTGCCTCAAGAATGCTCAACCGAACGTACTACGAAACTGAAAAGATTCGTAAGGTTCTGCAAACTATCTTCCACATGGTCAACAACGGACATCAGGTATTCGTTATTGGTCACATCTTGGAAGACAACTCTGTCAAAGGCGGGACCGGCTGGGCTGTTGAGCTGGCTAAACTATTCAATCGTCCCTTACATGTTTTTGATCAGCATAAAACACAATGGTTTACCTGGAAAGACAACGAATGGGTAGAAGATGCTCCTGTTATTGAATACGACACTTTTGTCGGCTCGGGAACCCGTTACCTCAGTGACGCCGGTCGGGATGCTATCCAAAAACTGTTTGACGATTCCTGCATAATTAACAAAACACCACAATCATGAGTACCGACTGTCTCTTTTGCAAAATAGCAGCAGGTGAGATTCCTGCTGAAAAGCTCTTTGAAGATGATGACATACTCGCATTTCGTGACATTAGCCCCCAAGCCCCTGCGCACTTCCTGGTCATCCCCAAAAAACATATTCAGGATCCTGCGGGAGTGGGCTCGGACGACGAGGAATTAATCGGCAAAATGATGCGAGTGGGGTCTAATCTTGCCAAGGAAGAGGGTATTTCAGCTTTTCGCCTCGTCTACAACAACGGTGCGAGCGCCGGACAAACTGTTTTTCATCTCCACATGCACGTACTGGGTGGAAGACCTTTTAGCTGGCCTCCCGGCTGACAGATAGTAGTGTTTTACAGCTTATTTTTTTCCACCTAAAAACCTGCAATTGACACGTTTACCGACGGTTCGAAGTTCAATGACGCCGACGTATACGCATATTTCATATGCCATTGATAACGAAGTAAATTCGTAGAAGTTGTCAATCCCGTAGGGCAAAGAAAATATAAAATGTATATTCACTCAAATATGCTTATCTTGTTCTGTTCTGGAGTGTAGGATTTATATCCCTACGGTATTGAAAAATACAAACGCCATTATTAAAAACCACCAGCCTTCTTCTTTTCAAGATCGTCCCATCGTTCATACAGCTTTGCGACCTCTTTTCTGGCCTTCTCAAGATCGGCCCAGACTGACTCAAGCAGTTGTGGATTAGTTGTTGTTTCAGGCTTATCCATGAGTGTTTGCAAACGTTCCTGCTCTTCCTCACTTTCCATTATTTTTTCTTCTATCTGGTCATATTCTCGTTGATCCATATAAGAGAGCTTACCCGATTTTATCTTTTTTTCTTTATTAGAATTCCTCTTTCTGCGAGGCAACCGATCAGTGCTTGCCTGCTCTTTTCTGTTCTTTTCCAGATCGTCCAACCACTGTTCATAGTCGGCATAAAAGGACACCCCTCCGCTTCCATCAAAACCAAGTACGCGATCACAGACAGAATCCAGCAAAAACCGATCATGACTAACCAGCACTAATGCACCGGGAAAACTAAGAAGACTTTCTTCCAAAACATCAAGAGAGGGGATATCTAAGTCATTCGTGGGTTCATCGAGTAACAGAATATCGGCAGGTTGACGCATCAATTCCGCAATAAGAATTCTCGCCTGTTCCCCTCCGGATAATTGGCCTACCGGTGTGTCGAGCTGGTCTGGACGAAAGAGAAATCGCTGCGCCCAGGAAACAACGTGGAGCGAAGAGTCTCGGAAAACAATGGAATCGCCATCGGGTGCAAGAGCCTGCCGCAATGTTATTTCAGGATTAATGGACTCACGGTTTTGTTCAAAACTGACTATTTTCACGTTCGGTGCTGTTTCTATCACCCCTGCATCCGGCTTGTGTCCAGTATCGCCCACACTTCCTGCGATAATTTTCATAAGGGTTGATTTTCCACATCCATTTCTTCCCAGTAACCCAAGGCGTGCCCCAGGCGAAAGCACAATATCAAGACCAGCAAAAAGTAGGCGCTTATCATAGCTTTTACTGATACCTTTCGCCTCAAACAGCTTTTTTGTTTTCCTGCCAGTTGAATCAAAATCAATCCGAACCTGTTTTATGGATCGATTCCTATTTTTTACTTCACTTAAATGGCTCTGTAATTTGTACGCCTCGTTGGTACGATAACGAGCCTTGGTTGCCCGAGCCTTTGGACCACGACTGAGCCATTCTGCCTCACGGCGCATTTTATTGGAAAGACGTTCTTCCAGACTTTGCTGTTGGGCTAGAAACAATTGTCTTTCTTCAACAAACTGTGAATAATCCCCCTCTACCTGTAGAGATCCTCCGGGATAAACAGCGGAGAGTTCCACTACTCGATTGGCTATATTTTCAAGGAAACGACGATCATGGCTCACCACTAAAAAGGCTTCAGGGTTTTTGGGGAGTACACCGGACAGTAATCGTTCAAGCCAAATCACCCCTTCAATATCAAGGTGATTTGTTGGTTCGTCCATTACCAGAAGATCAGGCTGCACCACCAAGCTCTGACAAATGGCAAGCCGTTTTCGCCAGCCTCCGGAAAGAAGTTTTACCGCAAGGGAAGAATCAGGAAATTCCGCTCTGGATAACAAGGCTTGCACCCTAGTATAAGACCCAACCCCATCAAGCCCTAAAGAACCAAGTGGTTCCTCAAGATTCTCAGCTACAGAAGCACTCTCATTAAAGTGTTCAGCTTGCGCCAGATAGGAAGTCTTAAGCGTTTTCTTACACAGCACTTGCCCAACATCAGGATCCAGATATCCACAAATAATTTTCAACAACGTGGACTTACCACTACCATTTGGCCCTACAACACCAACCCTGTCACCTTGGTTAATTGCAAGATCAATTTTTTTAAATAGGTTTTGAGAACCAAAAGACTTTTCAAGCTCTTGACAGACAAGAATATTTGACATAGCGAAAACGTATAGAGGATGACCCTCTGTTCACACAGAGGATACACATAATATAATGGCACATAAAAAGATTCTTCACCTCTTTCCCCAGCACATTCCCTACCCATTACAACACACACTAACATACTGGAATTACGCCAATGAAAACGGGGATCGTATATGAAGAGCTTCACTAAACCATCAGTTATTCAAACTTTCCGTGAGATTACCATCATAAGTCAACAACCTATTTTTTATTGTATTTTAAACTATTGACGAGTATAACAAACTACAAGTACATGCGGCAAGGGTATGGAATTCCCACACCTTTACCACCGGCAACCACCTAGCATATACATCAAAACCTATCAAATCGCAATGAGTGACCTCCTACATATTATTATTGCAGAAGATAACAATAAAACCCGCAGGATGCTTTTCTCGAAGCGCAAACTGCAAACATTCGTTTTCCTGACCATTTCACTCTTCATCACCTTAACTTGTGCCAGTTACTATACCTTACATTTCTTTAACTCCAACAGGTCATTAGACAAACAGGTGCAAATACTCAGCAAGGAACTCGATAACAATCTACGTGCTAAAGAAACACTAACGGCGCAACTACAGAAGCTTCAAAAACTTCACACCAGAGACAGTGTCCAGCTCAAGCAGCTTCAACAGGAAAAAGATGTCCTTATTCATACCGCTGTTACTGAATTAGAAGAACGAAGCAGTGTGATTGAACGCATCATGCTTAACATTGGGATTACCCCTGAGGACATTCCCAAACAGAACGAGAACTCCGGGGGGCCTTTTATATCTTCAGACAATTCAACCGGCCAAGAGGTTCTGTATCGCTCCGATCGTTACATAGATACGGTAAATTTCATTCCACTTGGCCGCCCCGTAACCGGTACTATAACATCCGGATTTGGCCACCGTACCGAGCCCATTAACGGCAAAAGTGGATTCCATACCGGTGTTGATATACAAGGCCGGTATGGACAAAAAATTATTGCTACGGCAGACGGAGTTGTTAAAAAATCATGTGTTAACGGAAACTATGGCCAATACGTCGAAATAAGTCACGCTAACGGATACATTACCAAATTTGCCCACATGCAAAAAAGACTCGTCAAAAAAGGTGCCCGAGTTAAACGAGGACAGACCATCGGGACTATTGGAAACACCGGTCGATCCACAGGGCCACACCTTCACTACGAAATATGCCTTTATGGAAATCCCATCAACCCGAATAAATTTATGTTTATTAAAAAGTTACTCACCACTCCTGTAAAACTTCACGCTAAGAAAAACCTGAAGATCAAACATACACAAACTGCAGCCAATCAAGCCTCTCACGCAGCCACCCTGGAGAACCGAGATGCCTCTTTTCAATAAACAAGACCGATTTGAACAGAAAAGTGAAAAAGCCGAAAAGCTGACTATTTCCTCCATTATTGACACAAAAATGGTCATGAAAGGCGAACTGATCTTTGAGGGGAAAGCCCAGATAGACGGCACGGTTGAAGGCAACATTAAAGGAGAGCATCTTGTCCTCAACGAATGTGGAAAGATAATTGGTGATGTCCAGGTATCCACTTTTGTCTGCCATGGCAGCCTTGAGGGAAATGTCAAATCAAGCATGCTAACTGCCAGAAAAACATGCCGCATTCATGGGTGTATCGAAAGCAACAGCCTTAGTGTTGAGCCGGGGGCAAGACTCGATGGAGAAGTAAAAATAGCAACAAAGGATCTTCACCTGATAAATGGTAAAAATCGCGACAAAGAGTTGCCCCTTATCGCAGGAAACTGAGCGTTCTATGCAGCCAAGTGACCTCCCATCACCTGTCAACCGAATCGCCTGCCCGGAATGTGGAAATAATGAAGACTTCTATGAAGTTGCAGAAAATGCCACTATCACCACACTATACACACAAAATGATGACGGCAGCTTTACACCCGAAGAGAATGCTTCCCAAATACTTGGGGAGATCAGACTCATCTGCGGACAGTGCCAAAAAGATCTCTCTGTTTTTCATCAACGCTTTTCGGAGATGCTCTTTTGACCCCTTGCGCATGTGTTATCAAAAACAACACTGACCTTTCCAGGCTGTACCCTACCCTTACAGCAGGGGATATTGTTTCCTGTAGGATTCGCCTTAAACAAGGAGAAGAGCACCTTCTTCTCGACCTCGTGGAACGAGGTGTAAACCTTATCCCTTCTGCCACCTCACAGTTGGCTAGTCGCTCCAAGACATTCCAGGCACGTTTATTGTCCCAATACATGGTTCCGCACACACGAGTTGTGTATGATAATCACGATCTTCTCGATGCCATATCATTCTTCGGCCACCATACTGTTGGAAAAGTTGTCCTAAAACACGATCATAAAAATGCAGGCCTTGGTATTCATCTGTATAGAGACATCGAAGATGTTTACAATCAGGCCGCCAACAACGGTATCCAATACCCCTTTGTCATCCAACCCTTTATTGCTGATAGTCGTGACATTCGGGTTATTATTCTTGATGATTACATAGAAGCCTACGAACGATGGAACCCAGATAATTTCCGTAACAATCTCCATTGCGGAGGAAAAGCTAACGCTATCCAACTTAGTACGGGACAACTCAACCTCTGCAAAACTATCATGCAACGGGCGCTATTCCCCTATGCTCACCTTGATCTAATGATTACTGAAAAACAAAACACGGTTCTTGCGGAAATTAACTTACGCGCCGGGATTCGTGGAGCGAAAATAACTCCAGAATCCTACAAAAGAGCTATCACAAACATAGAGCAAAAACTACTTCAAGGCAGTCTACGATAGAAAAAGGTCTGCTTTTCCATTCTCAACAAGCCCAATCAAAAAAAAAGGCGTTATCTCCAATCAGGAGATAACGCCTTTTTCGACTAACTAAAGCGCCTATCAGTTACGAATTAAACACAACCAGTAGGTTTAGGAAGACCAGCCATCTTACAAGCACCTTTACCAGGTCCTGATGGGAACAACTCGTAGATTCTTTTCAATGGAAAACCTGTGGTTTTAGAAAGAATACGTACCATTGGAGCGATACCATTTTTCTTATAGTATTCACGAAGGGCATCAATCACTTTATGGTGTTCATCGGTAAGCTCATCTATACCTTCAACACCTTTAACGTAATCAATCCAATCATCATTCATATCATCCATACCATTGAGCAGGAATCCATCTTCATCACAGTTGTAGCTGTTTCCATTATGTTCGATTGTAGGCATTTCATTCCTCCGTAAAATATTGTTTTATGGCTTTCACCGTTTCTGTTTCGCTAGTAACGACAGCCTAATTACTATAATCAAGTGCGTTTGTCAAGTGAATGAGCAATCATTTTCATCCCCCCAAGAAGCACTTTAAAAATATAATCAGAACCAGGAAAATCATAACAAAACTACTACATCCATGCAAGTGCAGGCCAGCCGACTCGTCCCATTATTTTGAGATATTCAGAAAAAAATAGAGCATATCTTTTAATCCGCCTACAGCCTTTTATCTTTACCGTTTTTTTTCTTGCATAGCCTTCACGAAAAAGGTAGGTTTTTCTTTTTATTAGATTCTCCATAGCTTTATTAATAGTTGATGACGTCGTAAAAACTATTCACCTGCTTCGTTACTGTATTTTTTGTTTAATCGAGACGTGCCCTAGTACTCTGAAATCAAAAAGAAAATACGCGCC
>CAMZKT010000069.1 GCA_947311435.1 uncultured Desulfocapsa sp. | reverse complement strand
TTAAGAAGAGTTGCTATTTAAATTTTGAGCCATAATAACGCATCATTGGCAATAAAGTAATGGATTTTTCAAAACCATACTGTTTTGGGAACTGTTCAGCAGCATTTCATCTGTATCCGATCAGGCTGCTCACAGAGGACTACTCTAGTTCGCAATCCTGCTTGAACACATATAAAGCACTGCTGAACAGTTACAGTCCGATGTTTCTGCTGATTTTGCAATTTCACCTGAATAGTTACGATTTAAATAGTGATAATATATCCACCATCATCTTTTAGGGTTTCAACATTATAGCGGGTGAGTGCTCTCTTGGCGGGGCCTCGAATAACAAGACCTTTGGTAGTAAAACGACTTTGATGGCAAGGACATTCAAGGTAGTTATCTTTCTCGTGCAGGTTGATTGTGCAGCCAAGGTGAGTACATTTTCTGGAGATCGCCCAAGTGTCTATTCCGTTATCAAAGAGTATGTAGCCTGTAGCAATGTGGAATCCAGCAGGTGTGAGTGATGTTTTGCTGAGTTCAATGATCCGTGGTTTTCTAGGAATTGAGAAGTTAAGAAAACGGAAAACAGGGTAGGTTGCAGCAAGACTTGCTAAAAGGAGAAGAAAATTTCGCTTGCTCGGCACGTATGTTTTTTCTTTACAGGGTACCATGAATGAGAACCAGGGAAAAGATGTCAGTGTAAATCATTAGATTGGGAATTTTTTAAGAAGACACTCGTTCACATGCTCTGGCACTAAATCAGCGACATCGCCACCGTGCCTGGCAGCATCTTTTATGATGGAAGAACTGATATAAATCCACCTGAATCCTGGCATAAGGAATATTGTGTCAACTTCGCGTTTAAGTTTTCTGTTCATCAATGCCAGTTGAAATTCGTAGTCAAAATCAGAGACAGCACGCAAACCACGAATAATTGCAATCGCCCCTTTGTCAACAGCATATTGTACCAGTAATCCCGAAACAGCTTCCACTGTGATACGTGAATAATCGCGGGGAAAACACTTTTTAACCATCTGTTGTCGCTCATTGAGAGAAAAGAGAGGAGCTTTTCCTGGATTAATGGCTATGGCAATAATAACTCTATCAAAAAGGTTCAGAGCTCGATCAATTATATCGAGATGTCCCATGGTGATGGGATCAAAGGTCCCCGGGTAGATGGCCAGACTTTTATTCTGTTGAGTTGAAGGAGGCATTGTTTCCCTGTGGTGTCTTGTTTAATATCGTAACTGCTTACCCGATATCTAATTTGTGTACGGGCACGATGGCCTGAACCTCGTATCTCCGCCAGGTAAGCGCAGACTCCGATCTTGTTAATTGCAGGATTTAGGTAATTTCTATTCTAGGTTCTTTACTTCGTAGAACCAAAAACCAGTTTCTCCATAACGGCGTTTGTCCGAAAGTAGAAGTCTGGAAAAAAACTCAGGCAAGGTATTCCCACTATTTTCCTCTGCAACGACGAGTGTGCGAGTATTTAGTAGGGAGCTTGTATCTAAATTCTGAAGGGTTTTCTCTGCAATGTTTTTATTATACGGAGGGTCAAGGAAAATGATATCAAAACTAGTTTGTGAATTCCAAAGAGGGTGTTTAAAGGTAACCCCCCTAGAAAGATCATGTTGTATTATTACGAGATCCTTAGCCTGAGTTTTTTTTACACCGTTTGCGCAGAGCGCACAATTTTTCTTGATGAGCTGTATTGCTTGCCTCTGTTTTTCAACAAAAACGACCTGCTTAGCACCTCTGCTAAAAGCTTCCAGACCCAACGCTCCAGTACCGGCAAAAAGATCAAGCACCCGAGCATCGTAAGGTCTATTGCCAAGTATGTTGAAGAGAGCCTCTCTGGCACGATCGGTTGTCGGACGGATTCCAGAAAAGTTGCTCCTGGGAGTATTAAGTTTTCGACCTCGTACCAGGCCACTGATAATCCTCAATTATCTGTAATCTGCAATATAGGTTTCTGCAATTTGCACAGCGTTAAGTGCAGCACCTTTCAAGATATTGTCCGAGACAACCCAAAGGTTTATACCATTATTAATCGATTCGTCTTCACGAATACGGCCAACAAGGGTGTTGAAATCCCCTTCACAGTTGGTGGCGAGCGGATATTGCAATTTGTCCGGATTATCGACCAGTTTTACTCCGGGGGCATTCACCATTAATTCTTTAACTTCGTTTGCAGTTATTTTTCTTCGTGTTTCTATATTCACTGACTCAGAGTGCCCGTAAAAGACGGGAACACGAACAGCAGTCGCGGTAATCCCAATGGTGTCATCTTCAAATATTTTTCTGGTTTCATTTACCATCTTCATTTCTTCTTTAGTGTATCCGTTTGCAAGAAACGAATCTATTTGAGGGAGACAGTTGAACAGGATCTGGTGTGGATATACAGAGGCTAGTAACTCTCTTCCGTCTGTGTAGTTCTTGACCTGTTGTTTGAGCTCCTCAATGGCTTTCGCACCGGTACCAGAGACTGCTTGGTATGTGGATATAACCAGTCGTTTAATACCTACTTTATCGAGAATGGGCTTTAATGCTACAAGCATTTGAATTGTAGAGCAGTTAGGGTTGGCAATGATGCCACGTTTGCTGTGTTGGGCTATTGCATGCGGGTTCACCTCTGGCACAACAAGAGGGACTTCATTATCCATCCGGTACGCACTAGAATTGTCAATCACTACAGCTCCAGAAGCTACGGCTGCGGGAGCAAAATCCAACGATCTTGATGCACCTGCTGAAAAGAGTGCTATATCAATTCCTTGAAAAGATTCTGTACTAAGTTGCTGAACTTTTAGTTCCTGCCCTTTAAAAATGATTTTTTTCCCGGCAGAACGTTCAGAAGCCAAGAGTCTTAATTCATTAATGGGAAAAGACCGCCTTGAAAGGACATCGAGCATAGCACCACCAACTGCACCCGTTGCACCAGCGATTGCCACATTGTACGTTTTCTTTTCATGAGTCATAATAAATATCCATATGCTTGAAAAATAAAAGTGAGGATTGTATCTCTAATGTTAAGTTATCCAAGACCAGTCATATTTTAAATATAAGTTTATAAAACAAAGGGATTTAACGCCATATGTTTAGGATGTTGGTAGCCTTCCATAGGATATGGAAAAATTCATGGCTTTTGCTTTTTGGGTGTGTCTATACTCTGTTTCTTTTTTGACCGCAACCTGAGAATGAGACCATAGGCTGGTCCTGATGCTAGATATATTAAAAACAGTGTGAATAGCATGATTTGTGGTTCAGCGGCAACAAGAATAAAAAGAAGAAGAAATCCAACCAGAACCTGGAACCTTTTCATTTTGAATTTGGGTAGTTCTTTGAAGCTATAATATGTATGTGTTGAGACCATAAGGTAAGAGAGAATGTAGACAAGCATAAGCAGGGAAATATGCTTTACCTCACCGGTTATACCTAAGAAATGACTGAATAAAACAGCTGCGGAAATCATGGCCGCCGCTGCAGGGCAGGGGAGACCTGTAAAATTTTTGGAATTCGATGAACTGACACAGGAATTGAACCTGGCAAGGCGTAAGGATGTCATGGCCACGTAGAGAAATGCTGCAAGCCAGCCATATCTCCCGTATGGGTGTAATGCCCACAAATATGCCAGGACAGCAGGGGAGACCCCAAAAGATACCATGTCGCAGAGGGAATCAAGCTCGGCTCCAAACTTACTGGTACTGTTTGTCATTCGTGCAACACGACCATCAACTGCGTCAAAAATAGCAGCTACCAGTATAGCAATGGCTGCGGTTTTGAATTCAGAATTGAAAGCAGTAACTATTGAATAGAAACCACAAAACAGACTGGCCAGAGTGAACATACAAGGTAGAGGGTAAAAGCGATTATCCAAATTGGTGGCATTATCTGTCATGGTATCCACTCATGGTTGAAGAAAATCATATGGGTATTATCTGAATTGTATGGTGTTTCACGAAACGAAGGAGTTTCTTTGGTTCAATCTTCAGGTCATCAATTTTATAAAGAAACGGCCAACATTAACAATTCACACGGTTTCCCATAAGGAACAATATACCGTATAAGAACAAAAGACATTGCCAAGGAGTTGGGTCTTTAAGAGATTGATGCAATGGGTGTTTTCCCGGCAGTGACTTTTTGACCTGTTTTTACGGAGACGTTGCTTGTCAGAGGTAAATACAGATCTACCCGTGAGCCAAATCGGATCAGTCCAAAACGATCACCACGTCGGACATTGTCCTCTGGTTCCAACCAATTAACAATTCGTCTCGCAATCAACCCTGCCACTTGAACAAAAGCCATACGTTGTCCGGATTCTGATTCTAAGACAACGCCGCACCTCTCATTTAAAAGCGCACCTTTTATGCTGTCGGCGGAGTAAAATCTTCCAGGTTGGTACTTGATCTTCTGGATGATCCCATCCATGGGGATTCTGTTGACATGTACGTTAAAGACATTCATGAAGATGGATATCTTTATAACCTGCTCATTTAAGTAAATGTCATCAAACTGCTCTTCAATGAGAATGACTTTTCCGTCGGCGGGTGACAATAAATCTTCGCTATTTGCATCTGTCATTCGTTCCGGGTCTCTGAAGAATGAAATAACAAAACAGGTGATTAAAAGAGAAGGCCATGCCAAAATCTCATATCCGAGAATGGCTGTAATAAGAGTAACGAAGGCGGATAAAGCTATGAAAGGGTAGCCTTCCATAGCGAGTGGTATTCTGGGACGAGTCATGAGTTTAGAAGAATTGATGAGTTGTTAAGTATGATGGCATCGTAAAAACTCTTCACTTGCTTCGTTGCTGTATTTTTGTTTAATTACGACGTAGCCTGGTACACCGAAATAAAAAAAAAGCGTCTCGCATCGGAAGTTTTTTACTTATCCATCTCTCTATTGATCTTTTTACGAGTTTATCAAGTATAACAAAAAGCAGGTATCGATTTCAATCGTGACCTGCTTTTACATGAAGACCTTAGTGTAGCGAAAGAAAGACTTGTGAGGTTTATTTTTTAGGTGCACGTGCCATGGCGATGGTGCCAGTACGTACAATCTCCTTAATTCCTATGGGGCGGAGAATGTCAATAATGGCTTGAATCTTAGTGGCTGTTCCAGTTACCTCGACGGCATAGGCTTTGGGGCTGACATCAACAACTTTTCCGCGAAAAATATCTATAATCCGTAAAACTTCAGCACGAGTGGTATTTTCGGCTTTCACCCTTATAAGTGCCATCTCTCTTTCAACATACTCACTCTCGCTGATGTCGGTTACTTTAATTACATCGATGAGTTTGTGAAGTTGTTTTGTGATCTGCTCGACGATTGCTTCATTGCCGGAGGTAACCAGCGTGAGACAGGAAAGAGAAGAATCAAGGGTCTCTGCAACACTGAGACTTTCAATGTTAAATCCACGGCCACTGAACAACCCTGTGACACGGGAAAGGACTCCTGGCTTATTTTGAAGAAGAACTGAAAGAGTATGTTTCATCTGTTTACCCTGTGAATAGAAAAAATAATTGTTCATCAGCTGCTTATAGTACAGACAGCTTGAGTTTGTATTCTACGTACGATATAAATCAAACAAGCAGCATTTCAGTGGTTGCTTTTCCTGCAGGAACCATTGGAAAAACACCTTCTTCTCGTGAAATCCGGAAATCAAGGATGACAGTGTTTTCCTTGACCGCCTCCAAGGCCTTTCTAATGGTTTCTTTGACTTCGCTGGTTTTATCGCACCGGAAACCGACTGCACCGTATGCCTCTGCAAGGGCAACAAAATCAGGAGTTACCTCCATAACGGTTGAAGCATATCTTTTATCGTAGAAAAGTTCTTGCCACTGTCGAACCATACCAAGGTAGTTGTTGTTAAGTATGCAAACAATCACCGGACAGCCATACTGTTTAGCCGTTGAGAGTTCCTGGATGTTCATCTGTATTGAGCCATCACCTGCGACATCAATAACGGTTGCTTCAGGAAACGCCATTTTGGCACCAATGGCAGCTGGAAGTCCAAAACCCATTGTGCCTAAACCACCAGAGGTTACAAGGTGCCTAGGCCTGTTGAATTTGTAAAACTGTGCGGCCCACATCTGATTTTGCCCAACCTCTGTAGTGATAATGGCATCACCGTTAGTTAGTTCATCTAACTTCTCAATAACAAATTGAGGTTTGATGGTTTCTCCCTCATCATGATAGGTCATGGGGTGTTTTTTTGTCCACTCATTAATTGTCTCAATCCAAGCATTGTGAGTATCTCCGATGGATTGGAGGTTTTCTCCGGATGTGCTAAACCATTTATTCATGGCAGCAAGGGCATGTTTACAGTCGGCCACAATTGGAATATCAACAGTGACATTTTTACTGATAGAAGTGGGGTCAATATCAATGTGAATAATTTTGGCATGTGGTGCAAAAGCATCGACTCTCCCGGTCACACGATCATCAAATCTTGCACCAACAGCAATGAGCAGGTCACTTTTAGCAACAGCCATATTAGAGGTGTAACTTCCGTGCATACCAAGCATTCCCATGGAAAGAGAATCTCTTCCAGGAAAACCGCCAAGTCCCATGAGAGTCATTGTTACTGGGATATTGAGGTTTTTGGCTAAAACTGTTAACTCTTCATTGCTATTGGAGAGAATTACTCCCCCACCTACGTAAAGCACGGGTTGCTTTGCTTTCAGAATAGCTTTACATGCTTTTTCAACCTGCCCTAAATGAGGTTCATAGGTGGGTTGATAATTTTGCATACGGATAGGCTTTTTCTCGGTAAATTCAATCATGGAGGCTACAACATCTTTGGGGAGATCTACAAGAACAGGGCCTGGACGACCCGTACGTGCGATGTGGAACGCTTCACGTAATGTTGGAAGAAGATCCTCGGCTTTATTTACCAGATAATTGTGTTTAGTGCATGGTCTCGTGATACCAACAATATCGACTTCCTGAAATGCATCATTTCCAATGAGCGGAGTGGGAACCTGTCCTGTGAGGATGACCATGGGGATGGAATCCATGTATGCTGTTGCAATTGCAGTCACGCCATTTGTTGCACCGGGACCTGATGTAAGAAGTGCCACGCCCACATCACCAGTAACGCGCGCCAGACCATCTGCGGCGTGTACAGCACCCTGCTCGTGTCGTACGAGTACATGATGTACTTTGGAATCCATAAGAGTATCATAGAGGTCAATTACCGCTCCTCCAGGGAAACCAAAAATAGTAGTAACCCCTTCTTCAAGGAGGCATTGCACAATAACCTCAGAGCCTGTTATTTTGTTCATGAACCCTTTTCCTTTCGATATGTTGAGGTTTTAGGTGTGTAGTCAAGTGTTCAATGTAACATTTAACTACCGACATAATTCATGGAAATATATCTAACCGTGCTGTTGTTGTCAATAACCAAGAAAAAACAGGAAGAAAAACAGTGAAAACCTACTTTTTCTCAAAGACTTGATTCCCCACTTGACAATATTGTCGTATGGTGATTATTTTATTATTTTATAATCAATACAAATACCGAGAGAAATATGATGTGTGCCAAAAATCTCCTATCTTTTCTATTATTAACCCTGCTTAGGGAGTTAACTGTGGCGAGACCGGGAGTTTTTTAGGCGTACAGAGGAAACGATACGTAGTAAAGATAATCCGAAAAGGCCGCAGCGTTTACTGCGGCCTTTTTTTTGTTTATGCCCAGTAGGATGCGATGGAAAATGGCTTGTATCGGGCAACCACAAGAGGAAGAATATGAAACCTGAGACTGTAAATAAATACAAACCCTATCGGGGAGTTGATTTGCCTGGTCGCATGTGGCCCAGTAAAACAATCTCTCAAGCTCCGAGTTGGTGTAGTGTTGATCTTCGTGACGGAAACCAGGCACTTATTAAGCCGATGGATCTTAAACAAAAGCTTGAATTGTTCGAATTACTCGTCGAAGTGGGTTTTAAAGAGATTGAGGTCGGTTTTCCATCAGCCTCGGAAGTTGAGTTTGAGTTTTCACGAACCCTTATTGTGAACAATCTTATCCCTGACGACGTAACTATCCAGGTGCTTACGCCAGCACGGGAACAGTTCATTAAAAAGACGTTTGACTCAGTAAGAGGCGCAAAGAACGTTGTAATGCACCTTTATAATTCCACATCGACTCTTCAACGGCGTGCTGTTTTCAAGATGAGGCGTGATGAGATAACTGCTCTTGGTGTTGAGGGAGCGCGGATTGTCAGAGAGGAGGCTGAAAATTATCCTGAAACGAATTTTTGTTTTGAATATTCTCCTGAGAGTTTTACGGGAACGGAACTTGATTTTGCTTTATCAATCTGTGAGGCCGTCATGGCTGAGTGGAGAGCAACACCCAATAATAAAGTTATTATAAATCTCCCTGCTACAGTCGAAATGTCCACTCCAAATGTATATGCAGATCAAATTGAATGGTTTTGCACAAATATGAAGAACAGAGATTCTGCAATTGTCAGCCTTCATGCTCATAATGATCGGGGGTGTGCTGTTGCCGCAACGGAGCTTGCCCTTATGGCTGGAGGTGACAGGGTTGAGGGAACTATTTTTGGGAATGGTGAGCGTACCGGGAATGTTGATCTGGTAACCCTTGCACTGAACTTATTCACTCAAGGGATAAACCCTGGGCTTGATCTTCATGATATGAATCGCTTGATAAGTATATCTGAAAAGGTAACTAAGATCCCTGTACATGTGAGGCATCCATATGCTGGAGAGCTTGTATATACTGCATTTTCAGGATCTCATCAGGATGCTATAAACAAAGGGATGGATCTTTGTGAACGTGAGGGGAATGGGATATGGGCAGTACCATACCTTCCTATTGATCCCACAGATGTAGGAAGGACCTACGAATCTATTATTCGTATTAACAGTCAATCCGGAAAGGGTGGTGTGGCTTACATTATGGATAGGGAGTTTGGGCTGAAAATGCCTAAATCCATGCACCCTGAATTTGGTGCAATCATCCAGGAATTAACTGATTCTGCTGGACGAGAGCTGAGAAGTGCTGAGATATGGGAGTCGTTTGAAAAAGAATATCTTCATGAGACTGAGCCGTATTGCCTGAATAGTTTTAATGTTGTGAAACGGCATATAGATAATGATGAGCATGCATCATTTGCTGAAATTGCAGCCGTTCTTGAAGTTGACGGCGACGAGATTTCAATGACAGCAGAGGGGAATGGGCCACTTGATGCCTTTTGTTCAGCATTAAAAGCAGCTATCAAGGGGGATTTTACACTGAGTAGTTATCACCAGCATGCCTTGAGTAAGACATCAAGTTCCAGGGCAGTAGCCTACATTCAAGTGACAAGGTCGGATGGGACGAAAAAATGGGGCGTAGGAATTGATACTGATATTATTGTCGCATCTATAAAAGCAGTTCTAAGTGCATTAAATAGATTGTCTTAAGGTAACTGTTCAGCAGCACTTCCTCTGTGTTCGATCAGGCTTACTCACAGAGGACTACTCTAGTTCGCAATCCTGCTTGAACACATATAAAGCACTGCTGAACAGTTACAATTCGATGTTTTTGCTGATTTTTCAATTTCACCTGAATCGTTACGTCTTAAGGTTCACTCAATTGTACATTTCTGAAAACGAGAAGAACTTTTGTTATTCTGGATCTTGCCGAGGGAGTTCAACTTTTGGGTGAGTGTTCTTCTCGTTTCACTCACCCTCTCCGGATGATCGAATTAAAAACCTATTTTACCAAATAGGTAGAATCCAACCCCACCGGCAGCTAACCAGATATTGGTAATGTTGGAAATTGTGATGTTTAGTATGGCAGCCAATGGTTTTCTCCGGCTCAATAAAGCTAGGCATGATTTAAACTCTGGCCAAGAAGTAAGAGTTGCCAAAATAAAAAAACCAATAATTCCTTTCGGTGCTTTGGAGTGCTCCGCGGAAAAAGAGACTACCGGATCAAGAAAATAACCAGCGCCGATCAAAAGGAGAACTGCTGGTATAAGCCATATTCTGGCATCACCATCGTGCATCGCATCGCTTTCTTCCTCACCCTCATCTGGACGCAGGCAAAAGAGGGGTACTGTAATGAGAAGAGCAATGACCAGCCAATACGGATAAAATGATTCTGGGATCAGGTAAAAACTTACAGCAAGACTTGCTGTACTGAGTATGGTTATACTGCTGTAAATCGGTTTTGTTTTAAATGTTAGCAATACGCTTTTACATAGAATTGCGGATGTTACAAGTAGTATAGGATTCATAAAATTGGAACCAAGTGGTGTGGATGCCGCGAATAAAACATCGCCCGTAACAAGCCCTACAATTAGGCACAAAGCCTCTGGTCCGTTGGTGATAAAACCGGTTACTGTTCCTATCCCCTTGATATGCCTGATTGATTCAATTATTATTTCAATAGATAAGCTGATTAGCATCATTTCCATGATGATGCCGGATGCCCCCATGAATGCAAGTTGAAGATTTCCCCCGAAAAGAAGGCTACTTCCACAAAAAAATAATAAGACCATTATCCACACAACAACATCCAGTCGTGTGACAGAGCTCAGAATAAGATGTTTCACTGTTGTGTTACCTTTTCAAGGAAGGCCTTGATCTTTTTTCGACTAAGCAGGAATCCGCTGATACTTTCATTGCCTGATTTGAGGGTGGGGATGATTTTGACTCCATCCTGTAGAGCCCTTACAGGATGAGTGATTACTTCAATTTTTTCTACCCGTACGTCATTCATATCAAGGATCAGCTCGTCCAGAGCTTTTTGTGCCATGTGGCAACGGGGTCAGAGGCTTGAGTGATAAAAGGTAATAGTCATAGTTTATGTGTTCCCTTGTTGATGCTACAGTTGCATTATTGCAGTTGAAAGTATAGTGTAGAGCTTGTTGATTTTCTATAAACTTGTTGTCGTCTTGGGGAACTGATCGTGTGATCTGAACAGGAACCCGTTACACGATACACCGAACATACTTGCATATTCAATAAGAGTTTTCTGGCCATTGTATGGAATCGTTCCCTCCTCTTACATTAATAGAAGATATGAGTTACCTCAGCCACGATACTGGTGGTGTTGGTCATCCAGAAAATCCGGCCAGGCTGCAGGTGATTAAAGAAACCCTTGAGCTGAGTTCATGGTATTCTTCGGTGGCTTTAGTCTCTCCAAATAGTGCAGCGAGAGAAGATATCAAAAGAGTTCATGGAGAAAACTGGCTGTTTCGTTTTGAGGAAGCTGTTCTTAGGGGAAATACATATATTGATCATATTGACAATCAGGTTTGTTATGATTCTTACAATGTGGCCTGTCTTGCTGCGGGGGCGGGTATAACAGCCATTAATCTTATTGAGAATGGCGGTGGAAAAAATATATTTTGTTTAGTACGACCACCAGGACATCATGCAGAGCATTCGAACCCTTTTGGGTTTTGCTTTTTTAATAATTGTGTCATTGCTGCCAGGTATTGGCAAAAACATTATAATAAAAAACGAGTACTTATATTCGACTTTGATGCACATCATGGTAATGGAATTCAATCTGCATTTGAAGAAGAGTCGGGAAGTTACTATATTTCGATTCATGAGCATCCAAGTTTTAGTTATCCAGGTACTGGCTATAGGGATGAAAATGGACTAGGGAAAGGGAAAGGCAGTATTCTCAATCTTCCGTTGCAGCCAGGTGATGGAGATATAAAAGTGATGGACCTCCTGGACAATGTGATTCCCAAAAAACTTGCAGACTGGCAGCCTGATGCTATTATTATAGCAGCAGGTTTTGATGCCCATTGTGAAGACCACATGTCTGGACTGTGCTTCTCAACAGATTTGTACTACAAAATAGGAAGGAAGATGAAAATATGGGCTGATAAGTATACAGAAGGGCATTTGTTGTCCATTCTGGAGGGTGGTTATGAACTTTCTGTGCTTGGACTTTCGGTCGAATCGTACTTAAGAGGACTAACGAGTGAATAACCAACATTGTTGTAAAAAAAATTAATGAGAGGTTGATATGTACATCGTGCGATATATGACACCCGATCCCATAACAGTAGATCCTTCCATGCTTCTTCCCGAGGCTAGAGCCTTGCTCAATGAGTTTAATTTCAGGCATCTCCCTGTTGTCGATATAAACAAAAAACTCATTGGAATTCTGACTGACCGTGATCTGCGTTCTGCCTATCCTTCCTCAGTGATCAGTGAGAGTGAACGGAGACTAGTATATGAAAGAGTACAGGAAACAACTGTTTCTGAAATTATGTCAACAGAGTGTGTTACCCTGGGAATCGACTCAACTCTTGATGACGCCTTGTTTCTTTTTGATAAGCACAAGACAGGTGGCTTGCCGGTTCTTGAAGGAGAACAGGTAATTGGAATGTTTTCAATACGTGATCTGAACGCTGCCTATAAAACATTGTTCGGTGTCGGTGAAAAAGGTGCCGTGCTCATAGGTTTATACGATGACGGAAGCCAGACTATTATGACAAGACTAGTGACACTGCTCGAGAGAGAACGCATCCCGTTCACCAGGGTGTTGCGTATTTATGATAGAGAGGGTGGGGATGTGATTTATGTCAGGATCAATACCTTTAAAATTGCAGTTATTTTAGAACTTTTTGAAGAAAATGGATTTACTGTCAAGGCGGGTTGATGGCGTTCTTTTAGCAAGTTCAGATGAAGTTAAATTGTAACTAAATCCTTCACACAACCATAAACGTTATAGTTACGGGGTCTGTTGCATGAGTATGGACAAACTATTTGCTCCTGAGAGTATCGCTGTTGTTGGTGCTTCTCGAACAGAGGGTAAAATAGGGCACACTATTTTACATAATTTGAAACGGGATGGTTTTAAAGGCAAACTGATAGCAATCAACCCGGCCGTGACCGAATTGCAGGGACTTCCATGTTTCCCGTCACTTACTGAGTACGGTGAGGAGATTGACCTGGTTATTTTTGCCGTTCCAAGCGAACAGGTGAGAGGACTCATTAAGGAATGCTCAATTGTTGATGTGAAAGCAGTTGTTGTTGTTGCTTCCGGTTATCGTGAGAGTTGCCCTGAAGGTGCTGTTCAGGAGCAGGAACTTGCAAGGTATTGCCAGCAAAAAAGAATCCGGCTGCTTGGGCCGAATTGTCTTGGCTTTATGAATACTGAGCACACGATAAATGCATCTTTTGTCGGACAACTGCCTCCAACTGGCTCCATTTCAATTTTTTCACAATCGGGTGCTCTCTGCTGGGTAATGTTGGATCTTGCAATGGAAAAGCATCTTGGGGTCGCAAAAATGATCAGCCTGGGAAATAAGGCTGATATTGCAGGGGTTGATATCCTTTCATATTTGGCAAAAGATAAACAGACCAAGGTGATAGTCGGCTATCTAGAGGATATCGTTTCCGGGAAAAACTTTATAAAAGCTGCTGAAGACGCCGCTAATAATAAACCTGTAATAATTCTGAAATCAGGAACTACAGAGGCAGGTTTAAAGGCAACGGTATCTCATACTGGCATCCTTGCAAGCGCTGATACCGCTTACGGTGCAGCTTTTAAACGAGCAGGAATAATAAGAGCCGATACTTTTGAATCATTGTTGGACTATGCGGAAGCGTTTTCCCTCCAGCCGCTGCCGAAGGGCAGAAATGTTTTTATTATAACAAATGCTGGTGGTCCGGGTATCATGGCAGCTGATGCCGTTGAAAATGCAGGGATGAAAGTAGTCGAGTGTAATAGCCATAATGAAAACATTGCTGCAGCGGTACCTCCAGAAAAAAGTGGTGGTAGTATAAGTATATTGTGTGACATTGATCCTGATGAGTATGGTGCTGCTGTTAAATCAGCTATTGAAGATTCGAGAGTAGACTCTGTTCTTGTCGTACTGACACCTCGTGCCCTGAAAAAACCCGATGAAACAGCAATGGCCATTGCCAACAGTATTAATGGAGTCAAACCAGTTCTGGCCGTCTTAATGGGCTACCGAAATGGAAGGGTTTCAAGAAAAGAATTAACACATGCCGGGCTTCCCTGTTATGATTCTCCCGAAAGAGCTGTTGCAGCACTCAAAAGGATGGGAGAGTATGCTGCCTGGAAACAAAGACCTCCACGAACAGTTACCAGGTTTAAGGTGAATCGTAGAAGGGTCGAGCGTATTCTTTATCGTCGTCAGCGGACGGGGATTCTCCAGCTTGGTGAGGTGAAGGGGAAAGATGTTTTGGGCGCCTATGGTTTTCATGTTCCGGAGGGAGCCCTTGCATCCGATGCAGAAGAGGCTGTGGAGATTGCTCAGCGCATAGGGTTTCCGGTGGCAATGAAAATAGTTTCTCCTGATATTATCCATAAAAGTGATCTTGGCGGAGTCTTTCTCAATGTTGCCAATGCTGAAGCAGCAGAAGATACATACGATTTGATGACCCTGAAAATAAAGAAAAAGGTTCCAGAAGCAAGAATTCAGGGTGTTTATGTTGAAAAAATGGCCAGCAAGGGTCTTGAAGTTATTATTGGTATGACCCGTGATCCACAATTTGGACCCATGCTCATGTTTGGTCTTGGCGGTATTCTGGTGGAGGTTATGAAGGATGTTACCTTTCATCTTGCACCGATAACTGAGCAGGAAGCTGTGCAGATGCTCAAATCCACTAAGTCATATGCCATGCTTCAAGGCCGCAGGGGACAGGGGGGGGTAGATATTACAGCCATTGCATCCGGTCTTCAGCGAATCAGTCAGTTAACTACTGATTTTCCACAAATTTTAGAGCTTGATATTAACCCTTTTATAGTCGGCGATTTTGGTTCAAGGCCAGTGGTTGCAGATGCACGAATGACGCTTGCACCTCTACAGGAAGAAAGGTAGGAGAGTAAAATGGTGGATTACGATCTTCACTGGAAAGAAACATACAAGGATATGCTTAAGACTCCAAAGAGGGCGCTGTCGCTTTTGAAATCAGGATATCGTGTGTTTCTGGGTTCTGGATGTGGTGAGCCGACGGTCCTCGTCGAAGCGATGAGCAAAATAGCTGGAAACCTGGCTGACATAGAAATTATAGAGCTTTTAACCAAGGGGAATGCCCCCTATGCTGATAAGAAATTCGCTAGTTGCTTCAAAATAAATTCATTCTTTATCGGGCATAATGTGCGTGAAGTGATCAGGGACGGTCGTGGAGATTACACACCTGTTTTGATGTCTGATATCCCTCGTCTTTTTGATTCGGGACAACTTCCCCTAGATGTGGCCTTGATCCAGGTCACCCCACCTGATTCACGTGGAAAAATGAGTCTCGGTGTCTCCGTTGATATTGTAAAGAGTGCAGCCAGGAACGCCTCTCTCGTGATCGCCCAGGTGAATCCTCAGATGCCGTGGACACGAGGAGACAGTTTGATTGACGTGTATGATCTTGATATCCTGGTTCCGGCAGACGTACCTCTTCTTGAACGAGAATCCAAACTACCGCACCAAATTAGTATCAAAATAGCAGAGTATGTTGCAGGTCTTGTGCCCAATGAATCCACCGTTGAATTTGGACTTGGTAGAATTCCAGGTGTTGGACGAATCCCCCAGGCGGTAATACTTGCATTGAAGGGAAAACATGACCTTGGTATTCACACAGAGCTCATCACTGATGATATCCTGCAGCTGATTGAAAGTGGGGCTGTGAGTGGCAACAGAAAATCGACCAATAGGGGCAAGGTTGTTACAAGTTTTTGTATGGGTACCAAAAAATTGTATGATTTTGTTGACGATAACCCACTTTTTTCCTTCCGTCCAACAGAATACGTGAATGATTCAAATGTGATAGGAAATCAGAAACGCATGGTGTCCATTAATATGGCAATGGAAATTGATCTTACCGGACAGGTCTGTTCAGATTCTGAGGATGGTAGCTTTTATTCAGGGGTAGGAGGGCAGGTGGATTTTAATAGAGGTGCGGCTCGTTCAGAAGGTGGAAGGGCAATAATAACCATTCCTTCAACAACTCGAGATGGCCACTCACGAATCAATGTACATTTAACACCAGGTGCAGGAGTTGTAGTCAGCCGTGCCACGGTTCATTATGTTGTGACGGAATATGGTGTTGCGTATCTTCATGGAAAATCAGTACAGGATCGTACTCTTGCTCTTATCTCAATAGCACATCCAGATCATCGTGAACAACTCTTAAAAGATGCTATCGAAGCAAAGTATATCCGGAAAGATTTTGTAGAAGTTGAGGGGAAATTTGTGGTTGCTCCTCAGAATATGATGAACGCAACCTACTTGCTGAAATCTGGTACCGAAATTTATTTCAGGCCTATTCATCCAACGGATGAACCGCTAATGCGGGATCTCTTGTACGATCTCTCAAAGGAGACCTTGTATTACAGATTTATGAGTCATAACCAACATTTCGGGCAACGAGAAATACAGAACTTTGTCTATGTCGATCATCGTAAAGATGTTGCCATAGTAGGGACTCTTCCCGAGGCGCATGGCGATGATATCGTGGCCGTGGGCAGGTACTACCTTGATGAACGTACAAATCGTGCAGAGGTAGCCTTCGTGATTCGTGATGAATGGCAGAATATGGGTTTGGGGACGTTTATGTTTAAGCACCTGATCACATTAGCTAAAGCAAGTGGGATATCAGGGTTTACTGCAGAGGTCCTGCGTGATAACAGGAGGATGCAAGCAATATTTAATCATTCCGGTTATAAAGTGCAAAGTTCTGTTGAAGAGGGCGTGTATAGTTTTAGGATTGATTTTTAATGGTTTTCAACAAGTTACAATTACGATGGTTTGTAGAGACTAGAACCCGTGAGTGGATATGTTTATAAAACCCTTCATTCGAGTCACTGTTCCAAATAGCTGATTGTTATAAACTCTCGAGGGATATATAAACATACGACACCTTGTTTATTCGTCGTAATTATGTGGTTTTTTGTGTGTCGATGTAACTACTCACGGGGGAAAGCGACTTACTTTCAAAAACCACCGATTTTGTAATTGCTTACAGGGTGCCTTATAAATATGTTTTTTACAGACCTGTTCTTCTGAGAGGTGAGAAAATGAGTGTGTTTCGAGAAAAAGGGTTGAAGCGTTATGGGAGTATAACAATGGCGGGTTTAGCCTCGTCTTTTATTCTCTTGCAAGGTGTTCAGGCGACAGAGCTTCAAGACTGTATGACAAAGAGCTTAAATATTGTCAAAGACTCAATGACAATTGGAGAACTCCGTTCACAATGTGAAAAACAGATTGATGAAGGAAGCTATGAGGAATATGGAGAGGAACCCAAAGCTCTTGTTCGGGAGAGACTAAGAGAAGATGAAAAACATGTTCTCGAACCATTTACTCTTATGGCTCACAAACCCAACTATGCAATTGCAGCCTCTTACAATACCAGCTCTTATCACCCTGATTTGTATCAAGAGGCTTATAAGGATTCCAGCTTCAATCTCGATGATGTGGAAGCAAAGTTTCAGATTAGTTTGAAAATTCCTTTATTGGTTGGAATTTGGGACGGAACTTTTGACATCTATGCAGCCTATACAAACCGATCCTTCTGGCAGCTGTATAACGAGAACTCGGCACCTTTCCGTGAAACGAATCATGAACCCGAAGTATGGGTTCAATTTCATCCAAATTGGGAGTTCCTGGGTTTTACCAACGCATGGAATTCCTTTGGTGTTGTGCACCAATCCAATGGACAGGGAGGTGTTTTGTCACGTAGTTGGAACCGTGTTTATGGCTGGTTTACGTTCGAACGAGGTAATCTTGCTATGAGCGTTAAGCCATGGTATCGCCTGCAGGAAGATGTAGATAATGATGACAATCCCGATATCACTGATTATCTCGGCCATTTCGAACTCAGTGCTTCTTATAAACTGGGTGATCATGTTTTTAGCGTGATGTCCAGAAACAATCTTGAATCAGGGTTCAAACGAGGAGCTATTGAGCTCAGTTGGAGTTTCCCTCTTGGTAACTGGCCATATTTGAAGGGCTACGCACAATATTTCACAGGATATGGTGAGAGCCTGATTGATTATAATCAATATGTGAATACTGTCGGAGTAGGTATTTCTTTAACCGACTGGTTGTAGTGGAAGGTGATGTGGTTCATTAAAAATACTAACGAAATCCGTTTGTTGACAGGAGATGACGTTTTTTTTGTTTTTCTCGGAAGTTTTTCTTGCCAGGCGTCATAGTGTCAGTGATGGACTCCATGTCAGCCAATCTTCATCTGGTTCCCGGTGCAGCGTAAAGTGTTTTCCATTGCTTACTCTGTTGCCCATTTCCTCCTTATTAGGGGTGGCGAAAGAGATCCCTCCATTAATCATAGCGGCTAGAGATTCGGTGTATATCTGCATTTCTGTCATCAGTCCCCCTTTGATTCTAAAGCCGCTACTATTCCAAAACTTTGTGTTTTCGCGTACAAGATTAACAAAGTTATCGTGAATGTTCAGGTAAATAAGGACATTTTGTCCGGTGGGGGAAAGCTCATATCCAGTTGTGTGTCCAACTTGTACCTGTCGGTAATACACTGGTTTGTTATAGCCCAGTGAACCCAGACGGCTAGTTTCAAGTACCAGGTTAAGCCCCGTGAGTTTGGTCATATTCACGGGATGGGTGTCGTGTACAGTAAATTCTCGTGATCCCTTGCCTTTCCCTGGGATAATATTGATATAGGAGCCCTTGACAAGGGTGCTCAGGTTAGATATTTCATGCGCGTCGAATTTGGCATTCACCAGCCAGAGATAGGCATCTTCTGTGAGTAGGCCTTTCATGCCTGGAGTAATAAATGCCTTTGCGTTAACTGTTTTCATGTCCTGGCTGAGCTTAATATCATTGACAAAGCCTATGTCTATCCCGTTGTAACGGATCTTTGCACCCGATTCCAGCCCATGATCAACGGAGAAACTGAGTCTTATTGGTATGTCATCAGCACGCCTCGCATGGCTTTCGCTCTTGTAGAGCTTTAGTACAGTTTTGTTATCTCTTATCTCCTTTCCACCCTCTGGTGTAATGAAACTTATTCCACCCTGAAGAATGGTCTTAATTGGATCCAGATGTAAGGAGACATTGGGCAAGTTGGCTTGTAAGTGTACACCACTACTCATATAAAAACGGGATAAACTACTTACATGCCCGACATATTTTGGGTAGATGAGGAGTTTTGTCTTTATTTTTCCGTTTTGTTTCAGGGAATTGGAGACAATTTCCCCCACCTGAATCATTTTGTAATATACAGGTGACCCTGTTTCAAGTGATACAGCCTGGTCTGTTTCCAGTGTTAAATGAAGGCCGGGAACACGGTTTGATATGGGAGGCGGTTCGGTGAGCGCCGCAAAGGAAACGGAGTGCTCACTGGAATTTCCGGGTTGAATCTCAAAATAGCTTCCTGTAACCAGAGTATCCAGCCCGGTAATCCGGTTCATGGAAATTTCAGGACGTACCACCCAGAAAAGAGTATCCTTGGTTAATCTTTTTTTTGCTTGTTTAACCATCTCAATTTCTGCATTGATATGTTGCAGGTCAGGACTTACAGAAAAGCCTTTGAGAGTTCCCACGGGAAGTCCTTTGTACATAACTTTGGTTTTACCTGCTGTTAATCCGTTTGCGTCTTTAATAAGGACATTAATTATAATGCCGGATTCCTGGATATCTTTGTACACAAGGTACCCTCCAATGAGGATGGCTACTAAGGGAAGAATCCAGACAGGTGAAATGCCATTTCTATTTTTAATAATTGGTGTTTCCATAGCGCGTTTAACTCTTTCTGTTGGAATATCTTAATGACGAAGGTTAGAAAAGTTCCCGACATGACATAATTATGAGGGGCATCATGCATCCCAAAGTAGCCGTGAATCGAATGTCAGGGCCGCAAACATTGTACAGATGACCACTGAAGAGAAGTACGTTACAGCAGGTGCAGCCATGGTTGAACTGATCCTGCCAAAATCAACAAGGCATGACATTAAGGCGATAACGAAGACATCAAGCATAGACCATCGTCCGATAAACTCGATGAAATGAAACATGGCTGTTTTGTGGCGAAGTCCTCTTCTCCACTTGAATTTAATTGTAAGAAGGATAATGAGCATACCTATAATTTTAAAGAGTGGAACCAAAACAGAAGCGATTAATATGATAAGTCCTATTCCGTATTCCTTTTCATGGAAAAAATAAATAATTCCATCCATAATCGTCGAATAATCTACGACACCAAGGAAATCAACACGCATAATGGGGAGAATATTTGCCGGGATGAAAAGAATCATGGCAGTTATTACGAGAGCCCACACCTTGGAAATTGAGTGAGGTTTCCGGAAGTGAACAGATGCATAACACCTGGGACAGCAGAGAGCAGACCTATTCGGGAGTAGCTTTACCTGGAGAAGTTTGCCACAATCATGGCAGGAAAGATATCCGGCCGACATGGCAGAGGGCTTGGTCACTATCATTTCTTTATATGTCTGAGTTTCTTTTTCATATTTTCGATGGTGTTCCAGAAAAGGTGCGTATCCAAGGCTGATACGGAAGCACGAGTCATAAAAACAAGAAAGATAAAACAAAATAAACCTATATTGTACTCAACTGTAGCAAGGTTACTTACTTTTATGATACTTACACAAACGGCAATCAAGTAGACATCTGGCATTCCCCATTCGTCAAGATAGTGTGAGATCCTGAACAATAATGGAAGCGATCGAGAATACACACCTATCTTTAATTGGAGAGATACAAAAAAAAGAAGGCTGAGTTTAAGAAGAGGAAAGAAGATAGACGTGACAAAGACCAATACTGCCACGAAATAATATTTTTGATGATAGAAGCTTAAAAAAGTATCAAATATTGATCCGCTTTGGGCCAGGCCCATTGTCTTTAGAGTGAGAAGAGGGGTGAAGATTGCCGGGATATAGGCTATAAGCGCACTGGAGGTAATTGCCAGAACTTTTGTGATCGAATGTGTTTTAGCTTGTCGCAAGAGGGTCTCGCAGCGGGGGCAAACTGCTTTTTCCCCTTGTTTTATCGATATCGTCTCCATCAGGAGATCGCAGGCCGGACAGGCGGTAAGGTGATTGCTTGGATTCATTTGCATTAATGATGATGAGTTATTTTCAGAACCATAGAATAGCATATTGCCGTTTACACAAGAAGGGTTTTGTGTGAATTAAATAGTTTTCAAATACAAACTGCTCAATAATGGAAAAACAACAAACATCCTGCAAGCAATGTGGTACCTGCTGTATCAAAGGAGGGCCGTCGCTTCACGGTAGTGATATTTCATTACTCAACAGTGGCCGTATACCACGGAAAAATCTTATAACTATCCGTAAAGGTGAATTCGCCTTTAATCCTGTGGCAAATCGGGTGGAGGCAACACGCAATGAGCTGATAAAGCTGAAGGGGACAGGAAAGGAATGGGCATGTTGCTATTATGACGCGCAAATTCGTGGTTGTACTATTTACGAAACCAGGCCAGTAGCCTGTGGCCTGTTGAAATGCTGGGCCCCCGAGGAAAGCCTCGCGATTGTAGGTAAAGACCTACTAAGCCGTTTTGATATTTTGGAAAAAGATAGCTTCCTGGCAGATATGGTATTGGAATATGAACGTATCTGTCCTTTGCCGGATTGCACAAAATTCACTCAGAAATTGCCAGAGGGAATGCTTAAAAATCTTGAAAATGCTGTAAACGATGATTTGAGGTTCCGTGACAGAGCTGTTGCAAAATCAACACAAATTCTTCAAGAGGAAATGTTCCTTTTTGGGAGGCCTCTTTTTCAACTCCTTCACCCTTTAGGGTTTACTGTTGTACCGTCTGTAAATTCATTGTGCCTGCGTCAAGCTGAACAATAAAAAAAGGGGAGCATATGCTCCCCTGGTAGCAATAGTAACAAAAAGATTGCTGTTACCACGTTTTTCGAGAAACTTCAACACCTTGGGCAGAAATTGTTATCTGCTCCACAGGTACACTTTTCCCAGCTTTATTAATTGCCTGTTCGATAATTCCATTCATAGATGAACAGCAGGGAACTTCCATAATGAGAATGGTGATGCTGTTCAAGTTACAGTTTGCTATAATTTCACTGAAACGCTCGACGTAACTGTCAGCGTCATCAAACTTAGGACAGCCCATCATCACAACTTTTCCGTTTAGGTAATCCAGTTGAAAATTCGGTGCCGAAACCGCAGAGCAATCGGCAGCAATTAACAGGTCTGCACCCTGAAGAAAAGGTGCTGTTGGCGGTACCAGACGAATTTGTACCGGCCAGTGGGTAAGAGACGATGTTCCATTACCAGCGGCCATAGCGAGAGGTTTTGGGGTGTTGGCCGTTTGACAGGGAGTTTTTGGTGAAAATGTTTTCAGCTGGGCCGAAGGACACCCGGAATGTTTAGGTTTTGCTTGTGGTGCGGTTGAATTCTGTTGCTTTGCCAGATAGTTTTCAACAGCTTCTTCGTCAAAGTCTTCAGCTGGACGTTCTATAATTTTTAAAGCTCCGGTTGGACAAGAGCCCAGACAAGCACCCAAGCCATCACAAAGGTTGTCTGAAACCATCTTTGCCTTACCATCCACAATGACAAGGGAGCCTTCAGCGCAGTCAGGTACACAGAGGCCGCATCCATCACACAATTCTTCATCTATTTCTATAATTTTTCGTACTGTTTTCATTGTAATCTCCTTAAATGAACGAAGCCAATCTGAAGTTATGTTGGCTGATTATGATCACATACTGTATTACAGGGAAAAAATAAGTACCTTGACTTGGGTCAAAAAATGAAATTTTAGACTTTTGATGGGGTCATAAAAACTCTTCACCTGATTCGTTGCCGTATATTTTCTTGTTTAATCGCAACGTGCCCTAGTGCGCCGAAATCAAACAAAGAATACGCATCTCACGCCTGAATATTTTTACCTACCCATCTCTCACTTGACCTTTTTACGAGTGTGTAACTTTTGTTGTGAAACAGATATTCTATTTGTAACTACTCACGGGGGAAGCGAATTACTTCCATAAACCACTGATTTTGTAACTACTTACAGGGTGCTGCAGCTTTTCGCAGGCAGGCAGGTTGGCGCAGCGTATTAGTCATACGCAAGCCAGCGTGACCGCGGAAAGATGCGGTGCCCTGTAAGCAGTTACTTCTATTTTATAATTTGCTGATGGAAAACGTATCACAGGCTTCCATGGTACCTTTTGTGTATCCCACTGTAAACCAGTGCACCCGTTGCCTTGAAGAACCATGGGTGAAAGAATCGGGAGTTATATAGCCCTTTGATTGTTGTTGTAACCTGTCATCTCCAATGTGGCTGGCTGCATTGAGTGCTTCTTTAATGTCTCCTTTTTCTACGATGTTTCTAACTTTGTCGGCATGGTTGGCCCAAATTCCTGCATAGCAATCGGCCTGGAGCTCGAGTTTGACAGAGAGTCTATTGCTTTCTTTTTTGGGGATCTGCATTTTCGCTTCATTGACTTTATCGCTAATACCTACGAGCTTTTGCACATGATGCCCGACTTCATGGGCAATAACATAGGCTTGGGCAAAGTCACCAGGGGCATCGAGTTGGTCTTTTAGATCCTGGTAAAAGGCAAGGTCAATATAGACATGCTGATCGGCAGGACAATAAAACGGACCCATTGCAGCTTGGGCAAAACCACATGCAGATTGCACTTCACCAGTGAATAAAACAAGCTTTGGTTCTCTATAGCGGCCACCTTTCTCGGAAAATATGGTATTCCATGTGTCCTCGGTGTCGGCAAGTACAACAGAAATAAATTCTGTAAGCTGCTGTTGCTCGGCCGAACGGGGCGGTTCGGTGGTTGCTGTCGTTTCCTGCTGCATGTCTCCAGCAATGTTCATTATCAGTGTGGGGTCGATACCAAAATACATACCTGCCAAGGCAAGAAGCAGAATGGCGATACCACCGCCCTTTTTCCCACGTGGAACACGAATTCTCCGTTTATCGACGACATTTGTGCTTCTTCTTCCATTCTTCCAAAGCATAATTTACCCCAGGAAATGTTAAGGTTTTGGTAACTGTTCAGGAGCATCCCATCTTCGCCCATTTGATCCTTCTCGAGTATCATAATACGCTTCGAAGGATCAAATGGACGAATATAGGGCACTCCTAAACAGTTACAGTCCTGTGGCCTGGCTAAATGCAGGTGCCACCTGACAGTTACAGATTTTGTAATAACAGCAAGGTTTAGACTTTGAGTTTACGATACACTCGACGAAGCAAATGAAGAGTTTTTACAACGCCATCAGTTGATAGCCAATCGTTTTATGGAGTTCAGGATTGAATTTTGTTCTTAAACTTATCATTGACTTTATAGACGAAGGCTAATACTTCGGCCACGGTCTGATATAATTCGGCAGGGATTTCTTCACCAAGATCAATTTTGGAAAGTAATTCTACAAGATTGACATCTTCCTGAATATGAACACCGGCTTCTCTTGCGGTCTCAATTATTTTTTTTGCAACTTCTCCCTTGCCTGATGCTATGACTTTAGGAGACGATGACTCTTGTGAATCATAGAGGATAGCAACTGCTTTTTCCAGCCCTTTCTTAGCCATGGATTATTTTATACTCTCATATTAAGCATGGATTCCCCACTGGGAACAAGGCGACGGATAAGGTCATCCACAGGGTTCTCAGCAGTATCAGTGAAACTCAGGCCGAGGATTTTTTTATTGCTGATGATCTCTTTTAACTCTTCCTGTGAGTCCATGGCAAACTTTTTCTTTTCAGGGGAATCACAGGAAAATTGTATATACAGCCCCTCACTTGTCTGAAGGAAGGAGATTTTGATATCTCCCAAAGCATCTAAACTCAGATGAAGGGAAAAACGAAGCATATCAGTTCTTTGTTTTGTCTGAGTTGTCTCTTGATCCTGTTCAACTAGCAGGTATCCGTTATTCAAGAACGGGAGTGGAAGTGGAAACAGCAGAAGGTTTTCTGTGGATAGACGAAGCTGTGCCAGTTGGAACAGTTCAAGTGTACCCAGCAACTTGTTGGCAGTACCTGCAATAGAACCACCTTCTCGTAGAATTGAAGAGATTTCCAGGAGTGCAGCCTTCAAGGTTTTCCCGGCAGTATCAGAATTCCCTTTTGCTAATGTAGATTCAAGAGTAAGACCAAGCCTGTTGATGACCTGCTGTAATTGTGCTCCAGCACCTTCCTTGCCGGTGACGCTGTGTTGAAGGTGGTAAAAGTTTTGAATTGTATTACGGGCGGTAGTGCTAAGAGGGGTTGGGAGGGGAGATACATCACCCTTTAATACTTGAAAAAGTGAGCTGATATCAAGATTGTTTCCCAGGAGCGTCAATGTCTTCCCAAACAATACTTCTGGGGTTTTAGAAACAATCTTCAGCTCAAGTACGGGTTGTGTGGCAAGAATTTCCAGGTTAAGCCTGGTTCCTGGCTGCAGGGATACCTTGTCACCGCCAGCAAGAATTTTCTTACCGGATATATTGAGGTAAACCTTGTTATTGCCGGCAGATTCAAGAACCGTTGCTGTTATAATTTTTCCGGGTGTTCCCTGTTGTTGAAATTGCTGTCTTCCGCTTGTATCAGAAGTTGCAGTTCCAACAGACTTAATGGGTGAGAGCGGGTTGATTGTATCCATACTACTCTTCCTGGAAAAGGAAAACGATCTTAACTGTTGGTTTCTATACGTATGTTATAGCTTCAGTGTCGCATGGTATATGTGTGTTTCAGGAGTACTGGTTATACGGAGTAGGTCAGTCACTGGTCGTCCACGGTTTGTATCTGATTCCGCAGTTGATTTCTCTGTTCTTTAAGACAAAACGAAATAATGGAATCTTTGTCTTTTTGCGATATGTCGTCGAAATGAAAAGACACCTGGTAAACGGCTCTGCGAATATGTTTTATTGTTACGATATGGGCAAGACATTCTATGGGGCTTTTGGCGTCGACGTGTATAAAGAGTTCTATTTTGTTCCTGGTTTTGGGTTCTTCAGGAAGAACGGTTAAGGCTCCACTTCCAGAAAGATTTAATGTCCATCCGTCAAGCGACCATCGACGTCTCTGGTCATTAAGCGATGGCGGGTGGAAGCGGGCATGAACAGGAACCCTGGTATCGACACGGAAGAACTCGCGCAGACTTTCGGGGGAAAGCTTTTTTCTCGCCACCAATTCCATTGTCCTGTCGCCCTTTATCTCAACGATCTCTGCACTGAGAGTTAGTGCTTTATCTCCATTATTAATGGAGACAGGACATGATTTATTCATGTCAATATCATCTGGAAGTCGTTTAGGCGGGAAAACCAGGAAGAAGGCAGGTGATTCAGATTCTTTGTAAATGCAGTTTAAACGAACCCTTGGGCCGTCAATGGTTGGAATATCAATCTTTGCCGAATCGCTGTCGGATAACATTTTTATTGTTTCAGCTATAGAAGCAGTCAATGCACTTTCCTTTCAAGTTACTTGTGTCTGTCGCTGCCCGGATGTCTTGAGCAATCAGTATTTTTTTACTTTTACCTTTAAACGAAGTAAACGTCTCTGTTCAATAAGACAACACCCTATGATGGCGTCCTGATCTTCATCTTCTATCACATCAAATTGATAGGCTGCATCCCAGAGTTTTTCTGTGAGCTGTGTTATCCGAACGGGGGAGGCCAGAGTTTGAACAATGTTGGTTTCTGTACTTGGCAATGCCAACTCAATCCTTACCTGGGTGTCGGCCGGCGGCTCCTGTGAGAAACTTGCACGAAGTCCGGCGCCGCTGAGATCCACGGTGGTTCCCGGGATCTTCCAGTTGTCTTCTTTTGTGGCAAATGCTTCAGGAACTATTGAAGATAACATTATGGGAATTGTACAGTCAACTCTGAAATATTCCCGCATCTGTTCGTGGCTAATGCTCTTCTGTGGAACCATCTCCAGAGTTTGGCTATTGCTGATATCGATTATTTTACTTTCTAGTGAGACACTTTTTCCGCCAAGATCAATGTTGATGAGGCAGGAGGTGTTCATGTCTACCTTTTCCACGGGAAGAGAGCCGGGAACAAACAGTAACTGGAAGTGACCGTTCTGCATTTTTTTTAAAATGCATGGAATCAGGAGCCTGTCGTCAGAATCCGTTACGGGGAGAAAGAGTCGAACCGGTTTGTCGTCGGAAATGTTTTTGAGAAGTTCATTATTTTCAGTCACTGGATATCCTTATTTGAAAAAGAAGAGGAGTTTTTATTCAACACGGACAATCAATAAGGTAAAATTTATCATTTTTAATAATTTGTGTCGAGAGAATAGAAAAAAACTTTAGTTAAGCCGGCATGGTGGAAGAATACTGACTGCTGATAGAAGGTCAGGCGCGAATATGCTTTGTCGGTAAAGAAGGTTTGGAAGAGTTGAGAGTTTGTAAAAGTTTGCCAGCTTGCAGGGAGATCACATCCAAGGCCTCAAGCGCACTGTCAAGAGCCTCTTTGTATTCGTAGATAAAAGGTTCGCGAAGTATTTCAGGGCCACAATCGGTTATGATTCCCATAATAAAAGAATCAACTTTTATTTGCTCTCTGTGCAGCTTCCCCAGACATTCACAGCGACTGAGTATCTCATCCGGAGAAAGGCATATCATCTTTTTGCCAAGGCTGGTGGCCTCGTTCTCCAAATACAGGTATTGGTTGCTACTTTCCCGGAAGAGATCCTCTATATTTTTCATAAGGTATTGTTAAGGTTTTTACCAGGTTTGCCTGCCAACTGTTGATACCCCAGCATGGCCGACCGGCCTTTCCTTAAATGCCGAAGTTCACTGTCCATCAGAGAGTGGATATTGGAAAAATTCGAGGTGATACCCTGGTTAATTTGTATGATCTTCTTTAACAATCCCGTTCGTATTTTGTTTTTGCTGGCTACTGCCGGATCTGACAGAGTATCGGGCAGGAGGCTCATCAGATCTTTGTCAGTTTCCATGGCAATGTTCTGTTTTTCAAGAATATTTTCTCCAAGCATGGAAAGTTCCGCCATACTCGGACTGTTTTCGGGCTGTGCGAGGTTTTCCATTAACTGTGAAATCTCAGTGTACTGGGAAATTGACGTCTGCAGTAGATCTTGAACTGTTTTTTTATTCTTTGTCATGGTGTTATTACCCTGCCACCGCAAGAGTTTTGAATGTTCTATCCGGGATGCTGCTTTTCTTTCCGGCACTTTCCTTTTTGCTGATGACAATGGCTTCCCCCCAGGTTTTTCGTAGATCCACCAGCAATCCTTCAACAACACGAAGACTTTCTTCCCCTTTTTCTTTTCTGGCTTTACCCAGTTCTCTCAGCATAAATTGATATAAACCGTCCAGGTCGGCAGCTATTTGGCCGCCGACATCATGGTTGAGTGTGTTGGAAAACTCCACGATAATAGCAAAAACTTTACTTATTCTCCCAAGTTTTTCAGTGATGTCATGGGCCTCACTGGCAGTGATGGCCTGCCGGATAAAACGAATTGCGCCATCGTAGAGCATGATGAGAATCTGCTCCTGCGATGCCATCTCTATGGAATTCTGACTGTACTGTTTTTGTTGGGCGTAGGGATTCATTATCATTTTCCTGAAATCATGTTGGAGAGCATATCCATTTGTTGGGTGAGGAAACTGCCCTGTGCGTTAAAGCCACTGACCAACTGCTCCATGGCAAGGAACTGTGCACGTAATGTTTTCTCTTTGAGTGCCATCCGTGGTTCCATCCTAACTATATGGTCGTCTATGCGATTTACTGTACTGTCGTAGCTTTTCTTTTTTGCAGCATAGAAACCATCTGTCCCACTGGTTATGTCAAGGAGGTAGTAGTTGAAGTTCTTCATTACTCCATCCACTTCTCCTTCACCGGAGAGCAGGTGGACAGTTGCCTCGTAGTTGTCCTGTAACGCAGCATCAAGTTTACTGTTGTCCTGATGAAGGGTACCATCCGCCTGGGTGGTGATACCAAGCTGGGAGAGAACTTTTAAAGGGCCACTGGTATCAATGGGGTTGCTAAGCAGAGACTGCAGGCCTCTTTTTATGCTGTTAATGGATGAATCACCGCGAAGAACAGTACCCAGGAGCTCTTCTTCAGTCCCGTCTTCTTTAGTGGTGGACGTTGCGCCGCCAAATTCTGCATAGCCCGAAAGAATCCACTCCATGGCCTTGTTGTAGCTGCTGACAAATGTGGTGACCTTTTCCTTGAGAGCGTCGGTGTCGGGTTCAACGCGCATCTGGTCTGTTTTGTAAACCGGCGGGTCGGCCCAGTCCCAGGGATCCACACCTGTTTCTGCGGTGCCGGCATAGCTTGTTTGGCTCAGCTCGTTCAGGTTAAGCGTGATCCCATTTATGGCACCGCTAATGGTATTGGTGTCGCTGACAACCTTAATCCCATCAATAAATGCAACAGCCTGTTGAGCAGTTTGTGCCTGGGTGGTGTTAAAGGCGATTGGATTGGCGGTCGCATCTTCAAGGTTACTGCTGATTGTAAAGGACTTGGAAGAGTCGGTTCCTGTAAAAACAAGGTGATACGGGTCGGTATCACTGCCATTGTTGATGATTGTGGCAGTTACTCCGGTTGTCTCTGATATCTGGTTTATGGCTTCTGTCAGACCGGCAAGTGAATTGTTGGATTCCGTGATAGTTATATCCGTCCCATTAATGGTGAATGTACCAGTGCCAAGAAGTGAGTCGGTATTGGAGGCCCAACCTTCGCTGACATTTTTTTGCACCTGCGAGAGTTGTGCCACGGAAATATCATAACTGCCACTGATCGCATTGCTCGATGTCGCCGTGTAGGCAGCCTCCGAGCTGAGATTTATTTTACTGGTTCGTACCTGGCTGGTGAGAGTCATGGCTCCTGCGGCATCTTTTAAATCATCAATAATGGATTTAAATTGTGCGTAGGCATCGAGTTTTTTCTTTTCCGATGTTTTCTTGGCTTCAAGTCGGTCGATTGGAAGCCGTTCGATATCCATCAACTGGCTGACAATGGAATCGGTGTCCATTCCTGTGGCAAGGCCGCTAAATGTTACATCGGACATAATGTACCTCTACTTTTTCTGAACGTATCCAAGCTGTTGAAAGAAAATAAAACAACGTCGTGTTGATTGACAGTGTCTGTGCAGGAGGAATTTAACCCTGAACGTCGACGATATTTCCACGTAATTCATCAAGTGTTTCCCGTAATTGTAACATTTCTTCAGCGGGTATTTGACGGATCACTTCTTCTGTCTCGTTGTCAAATATTTTAACGATAAGTTCCGTGTTGTCGTCTCTTTCGAAACGAACACTATACAAACCATCTTCGGTGACGGACTTAATCTGACTGAGGAGCTCTTCAGGTTGAACTTTTTTTTCAGAAGACGATGCCTGGGGCGTGTCGGATGCCTTTTCCTTGTCTTTTCGCTGGGTGTCAACCTGTTCTGCTGTTGGGGATCGCATCTGACTGGTGTTGCCAGTGCTGGCTAATGCTTCAATATTCATTGTTTCCTCCTTCCATGGAAGGTTTAACATTGGTTGGTTTTCTGCTGTGGTAAACATGCAATGGCCTCACAGGGATGGCAAGCCACCCCCGTGAGGGAAAAGGATGAAAGAAAATTAGCCAAGCAGTGACAAGGCCAGCTGAGGAGCCTGGTTTGCCTGGGCAAGGATGGAAACACCAGCCTGCTGCAGGATATTATTCTTGGTCATTGCAGAAGTTTCCTGGGCGATATCCGCATCGAGGATTCGACTACGCGCCGCAGAAAGGTTTTCTGAAACATTGGACAGGTTGGCGATGGTTGATTCAAAACGGTTTTGAACCGCACCGAGCTCACCGCGCATGTTGTCTACCTGCATTAAGGCCCCATCTATGGACTGGATGGCATTTGCCGAACCTTCGACGGTTGTGATATCCACATTGTCTATGGAACTTAAAGTACTGACATTTGCTCCCCCGGCAACTGTATTGTTAAAGAGAGAACCAGCCGTAGCAATTGCATCAGTACTTACATTGAAAGAACCGGAAGAGGAAAAAGAGATCTCACCTCCAACTACTGTTGAGTCGTTATTGGCAGAGTTATTATCAGGTGTACCCGCTGCTGTAGCAGTATCTGTTAAGGTTACAGGATTAAGTGCAACACCGGTAGAATCATTTGTTTGGCTACCAGTAACATTCATGGTCGCAGTTGTGCCAGCCTCTCCTGCCGCACTGTGTACGAAATCGGCAACTTTTATATCATGACCCGATGCCTGAGTCAGCTCTATACTTTTGTTGTCGCCGCTCAACTTGGCAGTGATACCCGTTGTTCCAGCCTGATCATTTATGGCCTGTGCCAGGGATGAGAGGTTGTCTGTGGTGACAGTAGCACTGATACCAACTGCTGTACTGTTGGTTCCCTGCAGATCGAAAGAAACTGTACCGTCTGCTGAAAGATCAGACAAAGTGGCTGTTGTCAGAGCCGTTGCTTCCACTCCAGTGGTGGCAGTGGCTTCATTTACTTTGCCGACGATAGCATTTGCACTGGCATTAAGAGCAACATCAACAGTTCCGGATCCTTCCGGGCCTACAATTGTCAGTGTTTGTGCAGTTACGTTATTTCCACCACTGGTGTCGGTTGCTGCAGGAGTAGCAGCTTGAATTCCTGTTGCATCATCATTTGTTGAGGTCAGGATGTTACTTCCGAGGTCAGCAGCTTTAGCAGACTCAATACCAAAAGAAATCGTCTGGTTGGCATTGGCACCAACCTGGAACTGGGCCGATGTCATACTTCCGTCGAGCAGGTTCTTTCCATTAAAGGATGTGGTATCAGAAATACGTGTCATTTCCTGCTTGAGCTGGTTCACCTCAGCCTGCAGGGAAGATCTGTCCGAAGCACTGTTTGTATCGTTTGCCGACTGGACAGACAGCTCACGCATACGTTGAAGAATGTTAGTGGTTTCCTGAAGCGCACCTTCTGCGGTTTGCGCAAGGGATATACCATCGTTGGAGTTTCTTACCGCCTGATTCAGACCGCGGATTTGCGAGGTCATACGATCTGAGATTGCAAGACCGGCAGCATCATCTTTTGCTGAGTTGATGCGAAGACCGGATGAAAGACGCTGCATTGATTTCGACAGGTCATTCTGGGATTTGCCCAAGTTTCGTTGAGCATTGAGAGACATTACGTTTGTGTTTATACTAAGACCCATGATATTCCTCCTTGAATATTCGTTTTGGGATATGTTCGGGCATCCTTGCCCTGTGAAAAACGGTACTGCTGTAAAACCTTATTTTTTGTTATCGT
>CAMZKT010000068.1 GCA_947311435.1 uncultured Desulfocapsa sp. | reverse complement strand
TTTCTTTTTTCTTTGTTCAGTGCATTCCTGTACAAGGATTTTTCACAACAAGCACTCAAAAGCTAACTCACTTATGTCGACAGAAGATAAAAGAATCTGGCTCATCTTAAGCTACCAGACCAACAGGCCCACGGCCTGTTCCCAGCATATCGATGACAAACTTCCTCTTCTCATTGAACGTGGTATTACTCCCATCATACTTTCCAGCACCGGGGGCAGGAAACACGGTTCTCTTATCCATGAAAAAGCGCTTTCCATAGCACCTTCCGGGCTTCGCTATGAACTCAGGAGCTTTCTTCGTCTCCATTGTAAAACGAGGTTTCAATTTAAGCTTTTAGAGACCCCTTTTTTGCTTCCAATTCTTCCTTTTTATCTCATCGAAAAAATCATAATGGATTTGGAAAGTGAATGGTCCTGGCATATAAGGGCAAGTCGGAAAGGCAGTAAACTCTGTAAACTCTACCAGCCTGAACTTATCTACTCCACTGGTGGTCCTGCCTGTGCCCACCTGGCAGCGGACAAAATTGCACAAAAGTTTGGTATACCATGGATATCTGAGTTACAGGATCCTATCATTCATGATACTCAGTATCACCGCAGTAAACGAGCTTTCCGCTACTATTCTCAGCTGGAAAAACGAATCAGAACAAACAGCAGCGCCACTCTTTTCATGTGTGATTCGGCAAAAGAGAACTGTAACCGCAGAACCGGAATTACTCAAAACAGCCATACCGTGTATCCTGGCGCTGGTAATTCATTTTCAGAAACACACATCAAAAACCAGGGAAAATGCGTTTTCAACCATTTTGGCACTCTTGCCGGAAGCAGAGATGGAACGATGCTCATTGCTGCCCTTGCTCAATGTCTTGAGCGCAATCCTGCGCTGAGAGAAAGAATCAAAGTTAACTTTTTTGGTACCTGTGATGCCGCCACAACCAGATGCATTGAAACCTTCCCCTACAAAAACATCGTACAATTTCATGACAAAATTCCTAGACAGCAGGCTCTTGAAGAGATGAACAACTCCAGTTGCCTGGTTCTCATTCAAAACAGAGAGTACTTCTCCAGTGAAACCATACCCTCAAAACTCTACGAATACCTCAATAGCGGCAGGCCAATACTGGCATTAACCTATAAAAACCATGAACTTGACAGGATTCTTCAACGTGAAGGCCATATTTCCGTACCGGCCGATCAACCAGAGGCGATCAGTGAGGTGATTGAGGAAATAGCAACAAAGCATTCGCTTACTGACGTTTCCACTTCACGCCCCCCTTCTCCATGGACAACATCACGTGCCGTTGATCAACTTCTCGATATTGCAGAAAGCTGTCTCCAGGCAAAGTCAAACAAAAGAGTCGCTGCCGGAGCAGATTTTAACTAAACTTCAAACTGAGTTGATATACACAATATCCTTTCGTAACTCCATGAACAAACGTATACTTATCATTAAACAAAGCTCTCTGGGAGATATCGTCCACACCCTTCCCGTTGCACATGCTTTGAAACGCTCTTTTCCAGATTGTAGCATTGCCTGGGTCGTACAAAGGGCCTTTTCCCCACTTCTGGAATGCGACCCGGCTATCGATACAGTGTACCCGATTAAGATACCATCCACCAGTGAACCTGGTGCTTCCAAGATGGCTTATTTCCAGGCTTTCAAGGAAACATTGCGGACATTACAAACACTGAGGTATCATTTTAAAAAGGCCAGGTATGACCTCATTCTCGACTTCCATGCTTCTTTTCGCAGCGGTTTACTCGGATGGACGAACCCCGGAGGTGTACGAATAGGATTTAAGGACGCCAGAGAGCTTAATACTTTTTTTCAAGATCAACTGATTGCCGTACCAGAAGAGCTCACGCATGCCCTGGAAAAGAATTTGCTTTTCTGTAAACACCTGAATTGCAGCACCGAAAAAGAAGATTTCCATATGAAGCACAGAAGTGATGATGGTGAATCTGTACGTACCCTTCTAGAAACGATTGGGATAAGCGATGAGCAGACTGTCATCTACGCCAACCCCTGTGCCCGCTGGGAAAGTAAATTCTGGCCAGCCAAATACTGGGCAATGCTTGCAGACAGGCTTTATGAGCAGCAGAAATTTCTGGTCTTTGCCGGAAGTGGTGGGGATCGAACGTATATAGAAACAATCACTAAAAAAATGCAGTCACAACCTTTTGTTGTTGCAGGACAAATCAGCCTGACCGAGGCCGTAGCGCTATTACAACGCAGTGCTGTCTATGTGGGACTTGATTCGGGCCCCATGCACATGGCCGCCATGAGCCAAACACCTGTGGTAGCACTCTTTGGCCCAACTCACCCCGACCGGGTGCGCCCCTATGGAGTCAATCATATAATTCTACGTAATAATAGGCTCGATTGTCTGGAATGTCGTAAACGATCGTGCAGCCATACACGTTGTATGAAGTCCATTTCGGTGGACTCTGTGCTCACTGCGACAGGTGAAATGATGCCTTCCTAACAAAAACACAAAACATCAATATAGCGTTTGTATCCCGAAATGTGTACCTTACGATTTTTTTTCCCCTCCCGTCCGGTACAGAGTTAATGATTCAGGCGGCTTCCAATCACTCTGCAATTCCACAAGCTTTGCATACTTATAAAATGTTCCCTGAAAGTTCCCCACGGCAATCACTACTCCGGGCCATCCGTCAAGAATACCCTTTTTTAGAATATACATATGAAAAAATGACCATAGGCCTCGTGTAAGAGCAGTAAACATTGTTGCTTTTCGTCCACGAAGTTGCAGTTTTTTTGCTCCAAGTGAAGAATATTTATTGGCCTTATGAGCAACCTCTCTTAAATTCCTGTAAGGAAACTGCCAAATGCTTTCTTTCAAATACCCTATGGGTTTCTCTGAAATAATTTTATACTCTTCATGAACCGGATCATCCTTCTTGAATTCAAGAGTGCCCTTGGTGAAGAGTTGTGGCTGCCGATAATCCGGATAAAATCCAGAATGCTTAATCCACTGTCCCATAAAAAAATTCCGCCGGGGAATATAATATGCGTCCACTGGCTCAGACGACGCAATAATCGCAAGAATTTCATCTCTGGCATCAGGGGTGCAACGCTCGTCAGCATCCAGTGAAAATATCCAGTTATAGCGGCAAGCCGCCATGGCCTTGTTACGTAAATCTCCAAACCCTTTAAAATCGATTTGAATTACCTTGACGCCCATCTCTTTCGCTATGGATGCTGTGTCATCTTCACTGTATGAGTCTGCAAGAATAATCTCATCGGCCCAGAGTACAGAATTAATCGCATCTCTTATTCTTTCTTCTTCATTATAAGCAATAATATAGACTGATATCTTTTGTGTTTTCATGTAAATAACCATGGAATAGTAAATTGAATGTGCCTGTTCAGGTGGCACCTACATTTAGCCGGGCCACCTGACTGTAACTGTTTAGGATCAACACAACCTCCACCTCTCCCACTGTTAATGGAATCAGTGCCTCTTCAAAGTGTTTTCGCACATAGCACCTTTTTTGGCTCTTGACATCTCCCTCATAAGCTGGAAGATTAAACAAGAAAAATTGACTGTAACGATGGTATAACAATGAAAACATCACTCATAATAACCACATTTAACTGGAAAGAAGCACTGGAATTGTCAGTACTCTCCGTACTTGACCAAACTGTTCTCCCAACCGAGATAATCATCGCCGACGATGGCTCAGACGATGACACCAGAAGTCTGGTTGAATCATTACAGCAATGTTCCCCCATTCCCATCATCCATTCCTGGCAGGAAAACAAAGGCTTCAGGCTCTCCAGAAGCCGTAATAAAGCTCTGGCCAGTGCGAAAGGAGATTATATCATCCTGATTGATGGGGATATTGTCATTGAACAAAACTTTATCGCAGACCATATTGAAGCCGCTCGAGAAGGGTACTTCATTCAAGGGTGCAGGGTGCTCCTGAGCAATAATTCAACCAAACGTGTTTTGCAGAAAAAAGAAGTCACCCTTTGTTTCTCCGATCCTGGGGTCGAAAACCGAAAGAACTGTATTCGATCACCTCTTCTTTCAAAGCTCTTTAGCTTTTCCAACAGACGCTTATCCGGAATCAAGACATGCAACTTTGCATTTTGGAAAAAACATGCTGAGCTTGTCAACGGTTTTAACGAAGATTTCATTGGATGGGGACGAGAAGACTCAGAATTCACAGCCAGAATGCTCCACAATGGAACAAAAAGACAAAACCTCAAGTTTAAGGCTGTTGCCTATCATCTCTACCATAAAACCTATTCCAGGGAGCTTATACAAAAGAATGATTCAATACTCTCTCACACAATAAAGAACAAGTTAACCTGGTGTGACAACGGTCTCAACCTCCATAGCACCTCCGGGCAGTAATATCCAATAGCGCCTGGTTAAAATATGTTTTGGGGAGATTTTGGGGAATTATTTCTCTATCGGATACAACCAACGACTCTCAAAATATACGGCCTGCACTTACAGAGAAATATGGCTTTTGCAGACAAGCCGATTCGGTGAAATCGTGATACTTAAATCCTGCGAGATCATAGAAAGTTGAGGTACACTGAAGCAGTTACAGAAACAAAGCCCAAATCTGCTAAAAAAGATCTCCCTGTATAATTATATCATCGCCACAACGGGTATAAGTTACTCTCTTGAGTTCTGGAGCCTGGGCTCGTCCGGCCACAGGAAAGTCAGAGAGAAGACTGGTACCAGACGTGCCTGCAAAAATTGGTGCCATAAAAAGAACAACACGGTCTACCAGACCGTTTCTCAAAAAACTTGAATGAATCTTTCCTCCACCCTCCACCAAAATTGAGCACACCCCCCCCTACCAAGATGCCTCATTATTTCAGTAAGATCAAGAAAGTTATCAGTATCACAAGACACCTTTTGCACGGTGACACCTACTATTTCCGAGAAGCTTTCATATCTCTGCATGTCCACAGCTTCTGAGCAGAAGATTAGTGTGGAGGCAGAAGAATCAAGATGAAGGATTTTTGAATCGAGAGAGAGACTAAGCGTGCTATCGAGAATAACACGAAGAGGATCACGACCATGTCCACCCAACCTGGTTGTAAGGGATGGGTTGTCTGCCCTTACTGTTCCACTACCCACTAAAATAGCATCAAGAGAATCCCGCAAAGAGTGAAGTTTCCGGTTACTTGCCTTGCCGGTTATCTGACCGGGACTTCCTGGCTGGTAGCTGAGTTTTCCGTCAAGACTTACACCGGCCTTCATGACAACAAATGGTATCCCGGTATTGATATGTTTTATAAATGGTCGATTAATTTCTATACATTTCTCTACAAGAATACCGGTTTGTACCTCAAGTCCATGTTCTCGAAGGTAGGCGTTTCCACCTCCATTCACCAAAGGATTGGGGTCGTTCATACCGACAACAACTTTTGATATTCCGGCAGCAACAACTGCATGGCTACATGGCCCAGTACGACCTGTATGATTGCAAGGCTCAAGCGTTACATAAATGGTTGCACCAAGAGCTTTGTCGCCTGCTTCTCTTAAAGCGTGGATTTCTGCGTGAGGAGTCCCTGCTCTTTTATGATACCCACGACCTACGACGGCTCCATCCCGAACCACCACGGCACCGACACAGGGATTAGGAGCAGTTCGTCCTATCCCCTTTTTAGCTTCTTTCAATGCTTCACGCATAAAACCAGCGTCAGTGGCTAAAACGTTGTCACCTGGTTGGGTCATTAAGATCCTTCTCCCTTCTTGAATCGAGCAGCCCCTTCAATTCATCCATAAATTCATTTACATCTTTAAACTGTCTATACACAGAGGCAAAGCGAACGTAAGCAACCTCATCTAACTTTGGAAGTTCTGCCATAACCCATTCTCCAATAACATGGGCTGGAACTTCTTTTGAAGGGTAATCCTGCAGTTTCCTTTCAATATCATCCACAAAAGCGTCAATATCATCACAACTGACAGGACGCTTTTCACACGCTTTCTCAAGACCGGCAACCATTTTCTTCCTATCCCATACTTCCCTGCGTCCATCTTTTTTGACTAACATAGGAAGCATCACTTCCAGACGTTCATATGTGGTAAATCTCTGTTCACAAGACATACAAGAACGTCTGCGCCTGGTAATGGTACTTTCCTTATTTAAACGGGAATCGATAACCTTATTATCTAAATGACCACAGTATGGACACTTCATGAAAACTCCAGGGATTATTTACGAATACGATGCCTCTTTCAATCTGTAGCATCCACGAATCAAGAAGTTAAGATATAGCAGAAAGCGGGAAGCTGTCGCACAAGCTACGAACCTCCATACGAACAGTAGATATAACCTCACTGCTTCGCTTTTCTATAACACGATCTATCCAGTCAGCGATCAGAGCCATCTCTTTCAATTCGAGACCTCGGGTAGTTACAGCTGGCGTACCAATACGAATTCCAGAAGTAACAAATCTGGGCTGTGTATCAAAAGGAATCGCATTTTTATTAGTTGTAAGACCGGCCTTTTCCAATAACTCCTCTGCCTCTTTTCCTGTAATATTCTTGCTACTTAAATCCAAAAGAATAAGATGATTATCCGTTCCACCGGAAACTAGGCGAAATCCTTTCTGAACGAGGTTTCGTCCAAGCACTGCAGCGTTATCCACCACCTGCTGTTGATAAATTTTAAAGGAGCCTTGCATGGCCTCTTTAAAGCTCACTGCTTTGGCAGAAATCACATGAACAAGCGGCCCCCCCTGAATCCCTGGAAATATCTTGGAATTAAGACTTTTCCCAAATTTCTCTTTGGCTAGAATCAGACCACCACGAGGCCCGCGCATTGTTTTATGAGTGGTAGTGGTTACAAAATCAGCATAGGGGACAGGAGAGGGATGAACACCAGCAGCAACCAAGCCTGCAATATGGGCCATATCGACCATAAATAAAGCTCCGATCTGATCAGCTATCCTTCTAAAGCCTTCAAAATCAATAAACCTGGAATAGGCCGAAGCTCCTGCAACAATCATTTTAGGACGATTCTCAAAAGCAATGCGTTCAACTTCTTCCATATTGATCTGTTCCGTATCCTTCTCCACACCATATGAAATAAAATTGAATAATTGTCCTGAGAAGTTAACGCTGCTTCCATGTGTTAGATGACCACCATGAGCAAGATCCATGCCAAGAACTTTGTCCCCAGGTTGCAGGCTTGAAAAATAGACTGCCATATTGGCTTGAGATCCAGAATGTGCTTGTACATTAGCATACTCTGCGCCAAAAATCTCTTTTGCACGGTTAATGGCCAGCGTTTCAACCTCATCGGCATAATCACATCCACCATAGTAGCGTTTTTTTGGATAACCTTCGGCATACTTATTTGTAAATATCGAGCCCTGGGCTTCAAGAACAGCACTTGAAACTATATTTTCGGAAGCAATTAGCTCCAACTGACTATTTTGACGATCATATTCATGTTGAATACTTGAATGTATCGCTGGATCGGTATCTTGTAAGGATGACATAGCTTCTCTCTTAAAATTAATAATGAAGTCTGCCATTGGAGAACAATGAAAAACAGCAGACGAAATAACGTCACAATTCACGAAGTATGCGACTTACTTTTGCAAACCATTAGACTAAAAAACTGACAGCTGTATTATAGCTTTTCGTAGACACTTGACCCAGACTTGTAGGCCCTGATACTACGGTATGATATATTCCGCAATGAGCAGTTACAAAAAAACCGGCAAAGCCAAATGGCATGCCGGTTAATCTACAATGAACGATCATTAGCTGTTGCGTCAACTATCTAGAAGAAGTGCGGGCCCAACAAAAAAAAAGATGTGGCAAACCAACAACAAAGGAGTGTAGAAGACCTACAAAGCACTAAACAGGTCAATACGAGCTTTGTGTCTGTCACCTTCAAATGGTGTATCAAGCCATGTACGTACAATTTCTTCGGCTACTCCAAGTCCTGTTACCCGCTCTCCAAGACAAAGAATATTGGCATCGTTATGGGCTCGGCTCATATGGGCAGCATAGTGGTCACAGCACAATGCAGCACGTATCCCTCTATGCTTGTTTGCTGCCATGGACATCCCAATTCCTGTACCGCAAATCAAAATCCCCCTATCCGCCTCGCCACTAAGAACTGCATTGCTTACCTGATCTGCAAAATCCGGATAATTTACAGATTCAAGAGAATAACAACCAATATCCTGCACCTCATGACCAAGAATATCTAAAAGGGTCAAGATTCCTTTCTTAAGAGAATAACCACCGTGATCAGAACCGATTACAATCTTCATACAATTCTCTTCCCCAGCCGATCAGGCTTCAAAGCGTTTCATTAGCACCACACCATTTGTTCCACCAAAACCAAATGAATTGGACATGGCAGCCCTGATTTTCATTTTCCGAGCCTGTTTAGGCACATAATCCAAATCACATTCAATGCTGGGTGTATCAAGATTGATGGTTGGCGGGGCAATTTGTTCCTTGAGAGTAAGTGCAGTAAACGCTGCCTCCAATCCACCTGCTGCGCCTAAGGCATGACCAGTCATGGATTTCGTGGAGCTAATGGCAAGCTTTGCAGCATGCTCACCGAATACCGTCTTGATGGCCGCTGTTTCACAACGATCATTCAAAGGAGTGGACGTTCCGTGGGCATTAATATAATCAACATCCTCGGGTTGAATTCCAGCATCCTGTAATGCCATAACCATACATCTGGCAGCCCCGTTGCCATCTTCGGGAGGTGCTGCTATATGATAAGCATCGCTAGACGCCCCTGAGCCAATGATTTCAGCATAAATGTCGGCTCCACGTGCCATTGCATGACCCAATTCCTCAAGCACCAGCATACCGGCACCTTCCGCTATCAAAAAGCCATCCCTATCCTGATCAAAAGGGCGCGATGCCCTGGCAGGGTCTTCATTCCTGGTAGATAAAGCTTTCATTGAACTAAAGCCACCAACACCAAGGGGACAAATGACCGACTCGGTTCCTCCTGTAACGACAACATCACTGTAACCATAAGCTATAGAGTGCATAGCTTCACCTACAGCATGTGTTCCTGCTGCACAAGCAGTTGAAAGAGATAGATTTGCTCCCTTTGCTCCAATCTGCATGGAGATATGCCCCGATGCCATATTTGGAATGGCCATTGGGATAAAAAATGGTGAAATTCTTTTAGAACCTCTTCCAAGATACAAGTTATGGTTTTTTTCTATGGTGGGCAGACCTCCCATTCCACATCCTGTGATAACTCCAACCCTTTCGCAATTGGCATCGTTAATAATAAGTCCGCTGTCTTCAACAGCAAACCTGGCTGCAACAATTCCGTATTGAACAAAGAGATCGAGATGTTTGGCACTCTTCCTGTCAAAGTGATCAAGTGAATCGAAATCTGTAACCTCACCGGCAATCTGCGATCGCATTTCAGAAGCGTCAAAACGGGTTATAGAACCAATACCACTTTTACCGTTTATCAGATTATTCCAGGTTTTATCCTTTCCGGTTCCCAACGGGGTCACCAAACCTAACCCGGTTACCACAACTCTGCGTTTACGCATTGAAGTCCTCTTCCAGTACCAGAAATGTAAAAATGTTTGTGCGGAGCATTTATTTCAAGTTATTGACATAATCAATGGCATCCTGAACAGTCGCTATTTTTTCGGCGTCCTCATCAGGGATTTCAACATCAAATTCTTCTTCCATGGCCATGATAAGCTCTACCAGATCAAGAGAATCTGCACCGAGATCATCAACAAACGATGCACCGGAAACAACCTTTTCTTTATCAACACTCAACTGCTCAACTATAATATCTACCATTTGTTGTTCAATTGCCATTTTAAACTCCTGTATAATGTTTTCTATCACTCTAATGATACCTGATCTTTCAGGTATCATTCTCTAACCTGACAAGTCGCAAAACTATATGTTTTACCAGACTCTTTAAACAGATCACCGTTGAAGGCAAACCTGATAAATTCGTAAAAAAATTAAAACCCCGAGGGCTAAGTTAAAAAAACCTCATATGCGAGGCGCACATTTCTTGTTTAATTTCATCGTACTAAGGCACAGAAATTAAACAAAAAAAATGGTACAACAAAGCAGATGAAAAGTTTTTACGGCGCCACCAAGCTTAACTAACGTGAGAATGCTTCACGCCAAACTCACACACAGCAGTAAATCACATATACATGCCGCCATTTACATGAATGGTATTACCAGTAACATAGGCCCCATCATCACTTACAAGATATGCGACTGCACCCGCAACGTCCTCAGGGGTCCCAAGACTCGCCAGCGGTATTTCCGCCTTTATTTTTTCCTGTATATCTTCTGCCAAATCACGTGTCATATCCGTGAGAATATAGCCTGGCGCGACACTATTGACGGTGATGTTTCGACCCGCGAATTCACGCGCCATTGACTTAGTTAATCCCTGCATACCAGCCTTGGCAGACGCATAATTAACCTGACCGGCATTACCAGCAAAAGCAATAACAGAAGAGATATTAACGACCCTTCCCCATTTTTTCTTCATCATTGAACGAACGGCTGCCTTTGAACAAATAAATGCACCCTTGAGATTAGTATCAAGAACACTGTCCCAGTCTTCCTCTTTCATTCTTACCATCAAGCCATCCCGGGTTATACCAGCATTGTTAATTAGAATATCAAGCGAACCATGATCTTTAATTAACTGTTTAATTGCATCTTGGGCTGCCTCGGTATCGGCGACATTGAATTGCAGAATATCCGCAATTCCTCCTGCCTCAACAATATTTCTCTGAGTTTCACGCGCGGCATCAGGATTTGACACGTAATTTATATATACATGAGCCCCCATGGCCGCCAGCCAAACACAAATTGCCCGACCAATCCCCCTACTACCACCCGTTACCAGAGCATTTTTACCTTTCAGACTCATTAGCACTCTTCAATTCAATTAACAATTAAACATCCACCAAACGCCTACCATCTGACTAAAGTCGCCCCCCAAGTGAAACCACCACCAAAAGAACATACTAAAAGCAGATCACCTCGCTTTAAACACCCTTCACGGTTTGCCTCATCGAGCGCGATGGGAATAGAACCAGCAGAAGTATTACCATATTTGTGTACGTTTATGAATACTTTTTCCTTCTTAATACCAAGGCGGGTAACAAGTTTCTTGAGTATGCGAATGTTTGCCTGATGAGGTATCATCAAGTCTATTGCTTCAATATTCACATGCTCTTTGAGCAACAAGTCGTTAATAGCCGCCTCCATGGCCTTGACAGCATATTTAAAAACCTCTCGTCCTTCCATAAGAATGTAGTTACCTGGATTCCCTGCCTGTTCAAGGTCAGGGTTGCATGATGGAGCTGAATGCATATAAAGAAGGTTCCACAATGTGCCATCAGAAAAAAGACTGGAAGCGACAATCCCCTGTTCACTTTCCTGATACTCAAGAACCGCAGCACCAGCGCCATCACCAAATAGAATGCAGGTATTTCGGTCTTTCCAGTTAGTTCTGCTCGATAGTGTCTCAGTTCCAATGACTAGTATTTTCTTTCCCTTCTCAACTCGAAGATACTTGTCACCGCTATCCAAAGCAAAAAGGAATCCGGAACAAGCTGCATTCACGTCATAAGCAAAAGCTTTCGTTGCACCTAATTCCTTTTGTACAAAGCAGGCACAAGAAGGCATGCTCATATGTGAACTCATTGTGGCAACAATGATGAGATCTATGTCATCTGCCATTACATTAGCCATGGCCAAAGCTTTTTTCGCAGCAGAGGTACCTAGCTGAAAAGCCTCTTCCCCTTTTCCGCTAATGCGACGAGTTGAAATTCCAGTTCGACTTAGAATCCATTCATCACTGGTTTCGACCAACTTTTCCAAGTCTTGGTTAGAAAGTTCCTTTTGCGGGAGACAAGAACCGGTTCCAAGTATGACTGCACCCATTATTTATTCTCCACGGCCCCAGTAAATTTCTGCACCAAGTCCTCTTTGATCCGCTCATTCACTTTATTATCAATTATTTTTCCTGCTTCCGAAATGGCATTTTTAATGGCCATCCCATTGGATTTACCATGACATATAATACCAACACCATTTATTCCGAGCAGGGGAGCACCGCCATATTCTGCATAATCAACTCGTTTCTTAAACTTCTGAAAAACAGATCTCGCAAGAAAATATCCCAGTTTAGCCTTTACAGATTCCATGATTCCAGCACGGATCATTTCTGTTGCAGCCTCCACAAGCCCCTCACTGACCTTGAGACAAATATTCCCGACAAAGCCATCACAAACTATTACATCTACGTTGCCCTGGAAAATATCTCTTCCCTCAACATTGCCAACAAAATTGAGGGAGCTTTCTGCAAGCATCTCATAAGCCTCTTTAACCAGGAGATTCCCTTTACCTGTTTCCTCTCCGATACTTAAAATGCCAATTTTAGGTGAATTCACTTCAAAGACGCTGGAATAGGCAGAACCCATAATTGCAAATTCAAACAGATGTTGAGGACGACAATCAACATTTGCACCAACATCCATCATCACTACGGGCTTCTTAAGGGTGGGAAAGGCGTTGGCAATACCAGGCCGGGAAACATTTCTCAACCGTCCAAGCTTTCGGATTGCAGCAGCCATTGTCGCACCAGAGTTTCCGGCACTGACAGCAGCCATTGCTTCACCTTTTTTGACAAGATCAAACGCTACCATAACGGAAGAATTCTTTTTCTTTCGAATAGCATCGACAGGAGATTCTCCCATTTCAATGACTTCCGAGGTATGGACAATCCGCAACCTGGAAACAATTGCAGAATCCGGAGCCAGTCTATTCAGAGAACCACGAATAGCAGACTCATTTCCTACAAGAATAAGCTGATGCTCAGTTTCCTCCAGAGCCTGTATCGCCCCAGCTACCTGTTCATCAGGACCATGATCTCCTCCCATGGCATCCAAGGCTATATACATGGTAGACGACCTACTCTATTTCTGCGTCCATACTATAAACAGAGCGACCTTTATACATACCGCAACTCGAACAAATTCGATGGGGCACTTTGGGTTCTCCACATTCTGCACATGTTGAGATTCCCGGTGCGGTTAATGCATCGTGAGACCTCCGTTTTCGAGTTCTGGATCGTGAATGTCTTCTTTTGGGCAGAGCCATGATGTATCCTCCAATGTAAAAAATGCCACATTTGTGACATAATTTTCTAATTAATTGTTCTGTAAATCTTTCAATATTGCAAAAGGAGAGTCTTTCGACACCACTCTGCAACCACATTCTCTACTATTCAATTGCGTGCCGCACTGATCGCATAAGCCATTACAGTCCTCATCACAAAGAATCCGTACCGGTAAGGCAAGCATAAGCTGCTCTGACAAAATTTCCGTTGTCTCAACAACAGGCTCTGCAAGGTACATTAACTCGCAGTCCTCATCACTACATTCATACTCAGCATCCATTGTTGGTTCTTCCATCAATAGGAGCTGGTATGTAAAATCCTGTTCAATAGTAAAGCAAACATCAATTCCACACCGGGAACAACCCACCGTAGCACAAGCTACCATGGTTCCAGTTAAGCTATACGCAGCTTCTTTGTGTGTAGCGAGTTCCAACTCACCTCTAACGTCTGCTTTTCGTTCAGTACCTTCAGCCGAGAATTTGATAACTTCCTCAAGACTGAATGATTTTCTCTGGTTCTGTATGTCACCAAGTACAATTTTCATCAACTACACCTATTATCTCAAACGAGAAGACGAAACTCGTGATGATACCCAATATTGAAAATAATGACCATAAAAAAATAAAATTTTAAATATCCCCTATTTTTTCACAGTGGGTTGTCGACTAAAAATAGCCAGCAAAAATATCAGTGACAGGAATTATAGAATAAGAGCAAGGCGCTTTGAGTTTTTTTCCAGCCGTAAGGATACAGTCAAGAGGAGGTATTTTATGAAAAGCAACGCAGAATGGGGAAAATTCCTGGCAAATATTTCAAAATCATCTTTACCTAGACAAAGAACAACGCTATCCTGGGTTGCTGTCACCCTTGTCTTTCGCAGATGTCCATCCATAAGCGCTGCTTCACCCACCACAGCACCTGAATCCAACAATGCAATAACCTGCATTTTCTCAGGAAATCCTGTGGATTTGTACACAGCCAACCGCCCTTTCATGACGAAATAAAGAGTATCTGCCAAGTCACCATGGTCAAATAGAACAAAACCAGAACGTATTTTTTTTTCGGTCAACAAACCAATAAATTCATGTCTTGCATCATCTTGCATATCCAACTGCAACAAAAACTCATTCACTACCTGGAATCCTCTTTCGCAAAAGACTCATTTTTTTCTGCTATCACCTTTATAAGGCCCTCAAACTGTTTTCTTCTAAGAATTGATTTGAACTGTTCCCTGTAATTTTTAAGAAGACTTACCCCTTCAATGGTTATGTCATAAACCTGCCAACCGCCGTCTGTATCGATCATTACATAGTTCACCGGAAGAGGCGCGGCCCCGCTACTTTTTACAATAGTGGAAACCGCCGCCTTTTTCCCTCTTATTCTTTCATTTTTATACTCAATTGTTTGTCCTACATAGCCCTCTAATTTTCCAATGTATGCATTTTCCAATAATTTAGTAAAGAGCTTTTCAAAGGTTTTCCGTTCTTGCGGACTCACCTTATTCCATGTTTTCCCAAGAACCCGCTTTGACATTTCAGCAAAATCAAAACCTCTGGTAGCAACATCCATTAT
>CAMZKT010000067.1 GCA_947311435.1 uncultured Desulfocapsa sp. | reverse complement strand
TCCGGGTATCCCTGTGGCTACTATGGGCATTGGAAAATCAGGTGCGAAGAATGCTGCCGTTCTCGCTACACGTATCCTGGCCCTGAATGACAAAAACCTTTCGGAAAAGCTTTCGCAATATAAATTAACCATGGAAAAGGAGGTTGAGGAAAAGGCAAAGCGCCTCGGGATGTAGCAAAAGTATCCGACCTTGTTAATGCAATTGAACGATCACACTTTAAATCTGGCCCTTAAGGCTCTCTATGAGGGAAAGATTGTTGCCTATCCCACAGAAACATTTTATGGCCTGGCTGTTGATCCTTTTAATGACCAGGCCATAGATTTACTCTACAGGGTAAAAAGAAGAGACAGGAGAAAAGCCTTATCCCTTCTTATCCCTACTACTGAATATCTTTCATCACTTATCTCCTTCTATCCCAGGTGTTACGATATACTGATGGAAGAGTTCTGGCCTGGTCCTTTAACGCTGATTTTTTCCACATTAAACAAATCCACATCATCAATTTGTTTCGCTAGAAAAGATGTTGCTATCCGTATTTCGTCAAACCCTATAGCCAAAAAACTGTGCACTCGCTGGGGACGTGCCATTACTACTACGAGTGCTAATATCAGCGGGGGAATGCCATTAAACAGTGCCGAAGAGGTTGAAAATCTTTTTGGGGATACAATTTCCTGTGTTATTGATGGCGGTATTACCCATGGTGGACATGGATCAACGATTATTCGGTGCAATGACTCGAAAAAAGAATGTTATCTCATTCGTGAAGGTGCAATTAGGAGTGAAGAGATAGCGGCTATGTTGCCTTGTAATTATTCTATTTGTAAGGGCTGAATATACTGTATCTATATCAACTTTCCTCTCTTGCCACTAGTGAAGTTTGGAGGTTTTAAAAGTGAATTTCAGGAGAATATATGAACGCATTAAAATGGGACAAAGATTTTGCCCTTGAACAGACGGCAGGAGATCAGGATCTGTTGCAGGAACTTGTGGAAATTTTTAAAGAGACTTCTGTAACTGATTTGTCAAAAATACAAGAAAGTATTGGAAAGCAGGATGTTGCAATGTGTCGTTTAAGTTGTCATTCGATAAAAGGAGCAGCGGCCAGTTTGGGGTTCCAGGGATTAAGAGAATTGACTGCAAGCATGGAAGCCGACTGTCGGGAGGGTTCATTGGCAATGCTAACAGACAGGATTTCGGAACTTGAAAAATTAGTAAAACTATTGAAAATTTTATAGCATGCTACATAACTGGCTCGTGCTGGGTGTTGCCAAGGGCGGCACTAAATAGGCGTTTGGTGTATACATGAGTTGGATTCTCAAATACTTCGTCTGCTGGCCCGGATTCGACGATAAGACCGTTCTGCATAACAGCAATCTGGTCAGAGAGGGCGCGAACCACCCGGAGATCATGAGAAATAAAAAGATAGGTGATGAAATAGCGATCCTGAAGTTCTTTTAAAAGGTCGATAATCTGTGTTTGAATAGTCATGTCCAGGGCTGAGGTGGGTTCGTCAAGTACTAAGAATTCAGGTTTCAATACAATGGAACGGGCAATGGCGATTCGTTGGCGTTGCCCTCCCGAGAATTCATGAGGGAAACGGTACATCATTTCAGGGGAGAGACCAACCTCGGTCATTGTGTCAGCGACAATCTTGCGCCGCTCTTCAGAATTTCCTCCAATATTATGCACTTTCATGCCTTCGCCAATAATTTGTTCTATGTTGAGGCGTGGTGAAAGAGAAGAAAATGGATCTTGAAAGACTATTTGCAGGTTTCTACGTAAAGGCCGCATTGCGGAGCTGGATAGCTGTTGAAGATCGGTTTCTTTAAAGAGAATCTCCCCGGAACTTTTAGTGAGTTTTAATATGGCGTTTGCAAGGGTTGATTTTCCTGATCCCGACTCCCCGACTAATCCAAACGTTGTCCCTCGATGGATTGTAATATTTACCCGATCCACTGCTCGAACAATTTTGTAATCCCTTTGCATGAACCCCTTCCAGCCGCGCTTTATTCTAAAGTGGCAATTAACGTTTCGGAGATTGATAAGGGCTTCGTTTTGTTTTCTCACTACACGTCGTCCGGCGGGAATCGAAGCCATCAAGTGTCTGGTGTATGGATGTTGAGGGGCGTCAAAGATGCGATCCGTAGCATTATTTTCAATAATTTTTCCCTCCTTCATGATGTGAATATGGTCGGCAACCTTTCTCACCATTGTTAAATCGTGACTTATGAGAAGCAGAGCCATGCCAAGTTCTTTTTGTAAATCTTTTATAAGTTCTAGAATTTGCGCCTGTATTGTAACATCAAGAGCAGTTGTAGGCTCATCGGCAATGAGGAGAGAGGGCTTGCAGGCAAGTGCCATAGCGATCATGACTCTTTGACGCTGGCCCCCGGAAAGCTGATGTGGAAAAAGATTCATTCGCAAAGCAGCTTCTTTTATGCCAGTTCGTTCGAGAAGCCGAACTGCTTCCTTAACTGCTTCAGCTTTATTCAAGTTCTGATGAAGAAGCAGGGGCTCTATCAACTGATTTCCAATGGAATAAACGGGGTTAAGAGAAGTCATAGGTTCCTGGAAAATCATTGCCACTCTATTCCCTCGGAGTTTTCTGATCTCATCTTTATTGAACCGGTAAACATCGTTCCCTTCAAAATATATTTCCCCTCTGGTATCAACTCTCGAAGAATCCTCAAGAAGCCTCATAATGGACAGAGCTGTGATTGATTTACCAGAACCGGATTCACCAACAAGTGCCACTGTTTGTCCTAACTCTAAAGAAAGGGAAACATCGAAGAGAACCTGTTTTCTTACGGGTTCTTTCTTTCCGGTATCAAGAAAAAAACTGAGATTGAAATTCTTAATTGATAGAAGCATAACAAATTTTCACAGAGTTGAAATTGGGAGAACCGACCAAAGCATACGTACTATACAGGAAATCTTTTGACGGGCAAGAAGAATAGAGCACTCTTTTCATTGAAAAGAGTTGACACTTTCTTCCTGTAAGCCTAAGTTTTTGCTTATCCATCGGGTTCGTTTCTTAAGAACCCATTAAACTTCTACTTATATTATAATACTCGTATCGTGCATCCAGAATATCCGTTCCAATCCAATTACTACACCATGGATGGCCACAGACTTCATTACGTAGATGAAGGACAGGGAGATGTCATCTTCATGGTTCATGGAAACCCGACGTGGTCATTTTTTTATCGTAAATTAATTGCTCTCCTTGCCAGGAACCATCGGGTAATTGCTGTAGACCACATGGGGTGTGGCCTTTCGGACAAACCTCAAAATTATGATTACTGTCTGCAACACCACATTGATAATCTCGATTCTCTTGTGCAACATTTGCAAATTGAATCATTTTCATTGGTCATACATGACTGGGGGGGGGCGATTGGGATGGGTCTTGCTGCAAAACATCCGGATTCGATTAATCGAGTGATGGTTTTGAATACGGCCGCATTTAGATCAAAACGTATTCCTCTACGAATCAGCATTTGTAAATTGCCTATATTAGGCCCGATTCTGGTGAGAGGCCTGAATGCTTTTGCAGGCCCTGCCATACGGATGGCAGTTACTGAGAAAATGCCTTCTGATGTCGCCGCAGTTTTCCTGGCACCCTATGACTCATGGAAAAATAGGGTTGCAGTATCAGCGTTTGTGGCTGATATCCCTCTCAATGTCGGCCACCGATCCTACGCGGCGCTGCTTGAGGTCGAAAAAGGACTTGAGCATTTCCAGGAAAGTAGACTGCCAATGTTGATTTGTTGGGGAGGTAAGGACTTTTGCTTCAATGATTCATTCTATGAGGAATGGTGTAAACGCTTTCCTGACGCTGCATCCCATTATTTTAAGAATGGCGGACATTATATTTTGGAAGATAAATTCTCAGAAATTGCCCCTCTTGCGCTCAAGTTTTTTGAGGGGCAGGAATGAGCCTGAATATAGCACATACCCTTGCCAAAAGTGCTGAACGAATTGGTGAGCGGATTGGCCTTGTTGAAGCATCAACTGGCAAAAGTTTAAGCTTTAATGAACTCAATCAGCGATCTGACTCTTTTGCCCACATCTTGTCAAATGGAGGGGTACGTTCTGGGGAGAGGGTCATGCTCATGGTGAAGCCCTCTGCGGATTTCATCTGTCTTACTTTTGCCCTGTTCAAAATTGGTGCTCCTGTCATTTTAATAGATCCCGGTATGGGGTACAGAAATCTACTGCAGTGTATTGAAGGTGTTCGCCCCCATGGATTTATTGGGATTCCCAGAGCCCATCTGTTTAAAGCCTTGTTTAACAAGCCCTTTAAAACAGTTAAGTGCACATTTTGTTGTGGAAATTCCCTGGGTCTCTTCGGTCCGAATATCTCAGCACAAGCATGCAGAGAGTACCCGGTATATCCAATATTTGAACCGCATATTGATGATCTGGCTGCGATAATATTTACTACTGGTTCCACCGGGCCTCCAAAAGGTGTTCGCTACGAACATTCAATCTTCCAGGCACAACTTACCTTGATTCGTGACTTTTATGGTATCGGGGAGGGGGATGTGGATCAGCCGGCATTCCCTCTTTTTGCTCTGTTCTCTACTGCACTTGGAGCGAAAGCTGTTATCCCGGATATGAATCCGACTCGTCCTGCAAAGGTGAATCCAGAACTGTTCACCGCTTCCATTCAAAAAAACAAGGTGAGTTACTCTTTTGCTTCCCCGGCACTATGGCATGTTATCTCTGGATATTGTGAAGCTCGTGATAAAAGATTAACGTCTTTAAAGAAGATTTTGATGGCAGGTGCTCCCGTTTCTGGCGCACTTATAGAAAAAATGCAACTGGTTTTGCCAGAGAATGCAGAAATTCATACACCTTACGGCGCTACCGAAAGTCTACCCATTGTTTCCATAGAAGGGGCGGAGATAATCAGAGACACGTGGCCTCTCACCAGGATTGGGAAGGGGACATGTGTGGGGCGACCATTGCCAGGTATCGAGATAGCTGTCCTTCCAATTAGTGACAGGGAAATTCCTGTCTTTGATAGGAATTCGATACTGTCACCTGGACAAATTGGAGAGATTGTTGTGCGGGGTGATGTTGTGACTCGTGCCTATGAAAATAATACAAAGGAAAATAAACTGGCAAAAATTTCTGACGAGAACACGTTCTGGCATCGAATGGGGGATGTGGGGTATCTTGATTTTGAAGGAAGACTTTGGTTTTGTGGGAGACGTGCTCATCGCGTTGTTTGTGAAAAATATAATAAAACATACTTTTCCATCCCCTGTGAGGCATTGTTTAATGAGCACTCTTTAGTTTTTCGCTCTGCATTGGTTGGGGTTCCTCTTTCTTCAGGTACCGGCTTGATTCCTGTTATTGTTGTAGAACTCGAAAAGGATAGCCGCATTGATACGCGTATCTTGAAAAACGATTTAAAGGCAATAGCGAAGGCAAATATTCAAACCACAGAGATAGAGAATTTTCTTATCCATCCAGATTTCCCTGTTGATATCAGACACAACGCCAAAATATTTAGAGAAAAACTTTGTGTATGGGCAACAACTGAATTGAAGGGCCATGTATGAGGAAAGCATTAATTACGGGTGGTGGTGGTTTTGTCGGAAGCTATATTGTAAAGCAACTGCTCGAAAAAGGCATTCACTGTATTGTACTTGGGCGAAATTTGTACCCGAAACTATCAAAGATGGGGGTTACCTGTTGTCGTGGTGATATCTGTGATGCCGCATTTGTTATGAATTCAATGCAGGGTGTTGATGCTGTTTTCCATGTTGCTGCTTTGGCAGGTATATGGGGGAGATGGGAAGATTTTTTTCGGGTGAATGTTCTTGGCACGGAAAATGTGATTGCCGCATGCAAAGCAAATAATGTTTCCACACTTGTTTACACATCTACTCCCTCAGTTGTCTTTAATGGCGACGATATTCAGAACGGAGATGAAACGCTGCCTTACGCAAATAAATTTCTTTGCCACTATGCTAGAAGTAAAGTCATTGCCGAAAAATTAGTACTGAAGAGCAATAATAACCTGGAAAATTTTCACACTTGTGCAATACGTCCACATTTGGTTTGGGGACCCGGTGATCCTCACCTTATCCCTCGTCTTCTTGAACGTGGCAGACAGCGACAGTTGAAAAAGGTTGGTTCCTGTACAAACCTTGTTGATATCAGTTATGTCGAAAATGTCGCTGAGGCTCATATTCTTGCGGCGACGAATTTGGAAGACTCCATGAGTGCGGCTGGACAGGCATATTTCATCAGTCAGGGGGAGGCAGTCAATCTCTGGCATTGGATTGATGAACTATTTGAACTTATGGATGTCCCGCCAATCAAAAGAACCGTGCCTTTTTGGCTCGCCTATACAGGAGGTGCATTCCTTGAGGGGCTGCACCGTATCCTTGTTCCAAAAAAAGAACCTAAAATGACCCGATTTCTTGCTGAGCAACTGTCTAAATCTCATTTTTTTTCGATAGAGAAGGCAAGAAAGGATTTGGGTTATACGGTTCGTTTATCTACCCAAGACGGTATGAGACAATTACTGGCATTCAATGAACATGACAATATGCATTTCTAACTCATTGCTCTATTTTAAGAAATAATGTTTAAACAAAATTCAAGAAGAAAAGTGTTTTCCAGTGGCTTAAAGGTACTATGTAAAGCTATTAACTTGTTTTTGATACTGGTTCTTGTCACGGTTAGCAGTGCTGTTAAAAGCAATGCCTTAAGTGTTGGAGAGGAAAGAAAAATCGGTCAGAGACTGTTGTATCAAATTCGCCTTGCATTCCCAACCCTTGATGACCCTGATATCTCGCAATATATAAATTCACTTGGAGAAGAGGTCCTGAATGTCGCAGGATTTCAATATTTTGATTACCATTTTACTATTATTGCTTCCTCTCAGTTCAATGCTTTTGCAGCACCATCGGGGCTCGTTTTTTTCTATTCAGGTCTTATTGAAAAAATGGATAACGAGGATGAACTTGTCTCAGTTCTAGCGCATGAAATTGGACATGTCGCAGCCAGGCACATTGCAGAGGGAATGGAACAGGGAACCCAAATAACAGTGGCGACCACCTTATTGGCTCTAGTCGGTCTTGCTCTTGGTGCTGGAGCTCTAAGTCAGGCACTTCTCACAGGTTCTCTTGCGGCAGGGCATGCTGCAAATCTTCATTTTAGCAGAAAACATGAGGAAGAAGCTGATCGGATGGCCTATGGTTGGATGAAAGAAATGGGAAGGCACCCAAGGGGACAGGAGGAAATGTTACGTGAAATGAATCGTATTAATCGTTATACCATGGGAAATGCGATTCCTCAGTACCTTCTTACTCATCCGTACCCCGCAGAACGGTTGGATTATATACAGTCTTTGATAGCCTACGAGGGGAAAAAGCTCAACGAGTTTAAAGAAACGGATAACTTTGCTTTTCTTCGTATGAAATATCGTGTGATGTCGCTTGTTCAGGAAGGGAAAAAATTTAGAAACTTTCTTCAAAGCCGTCTCGCTTCCACAACGCTAGATCAGAGAGATAAGGTTATGTTATATTATGGATTTTCTCAACTTGACCGAAATGAAAAAAACTATACGTCTGCTAAAGAATATTTACAAAAGGTGATGCGATTTTACCCTGAGAAGTCCATACTGCTTGCAGATATGGGGGTTCTTGAAATGGAGGCAGGTCATAAGAAACGTGCGTTGCCATTGCTTCAAACTGCTTACGACAGGGATAGAAATGATATGTGGGCAGCCTTTCAGCTTGCACGGTTGTGGTTTCAGCTTGAAGAGTATGGTAAAGCCGAAAAATTTCTAATAGAAGTGAAGAGTGAGCTCCCAACCTTTTCAAAAGTATATTATGAACTTGGTAAGGTTAAGGCGGCAACAGGAAAAAAAGCAGATTCTGCTTTCTACCTTGCTCTTTACAATTTGTACGAAGGCCGTCTAAATCTTGCAAAATATAATTTAAAGATTGCCCTTAAAGGGGAAGGGATGAGTGACAGGTATAAGGAAGAGATCAAAGAAATGAAAAAAACGATTGAAACACTGGAGAAAGAATGAGTTGTCTTCCACCCTGAACAATTAACGTCTAGTGTGGAGCAGAAATTCACGGTTTCCCTTTGGCCCACGGATTGGGCTTTTGACTACACCCACGGTGTGTAGCCCCAAGGAATCAACAAATAATTTGATCTTATTAATGGCTCGTTGATGGTCTGCCTTATTTTTTACAACACCACCTTTGGGGATTAGTTGAGGTGGAAGCTCAAATTGTGGCTTAATCAGACAGATAATTGACAGTTGTTTGCCAAAGAGTGGAATAAGTGGTGGGATTAGCTTGGTGAGAGAAATAAATGCAGCATCGATCACGGCAAGGTCAATTGGCTCAGGAATCTGCCTGTTACCAAGGTTCCTGGCATTGAATCGTTCTATAACCATAACCCGTGGGTCTTGGCGGAGCTTCCAGTCAAGCATTCCATAGGCAACATCCACAGCATAGACCTTTTTGGCTCCATTCTGTAGTAGGCAGTCGGTAAATCCCCCACTTGAAGCACCCACATCAACACACACTAATCCAGAGGGCTTGACGTCAAAAGAATCCAAACCACCTTTCAGCTTGTATCCACCACGCGAAACATAGGGACATTTGGGTTTTACGACGGCTTTTGTTTTTTCAGGAAAAAGAAATCCAGCCTTATCGGCACAACACCCATCAACGGAGACTTCTCCGGCACCAATTATCCTTCGAGCATGTTGTAGGTCTGTGCTTAACCCTGAACGTAGCAGGAGTTCGTCCAAGCGGATTTTAGCCATTGTCAGGGGGTATGTTTAAAGAGCGTCAATTTTTTTCTTTGCAGTGGCAGCCTCGGGTGAAGAACCATAGGAAGCTGTTATTTTCCTATAGATTATTCGTGCAGTCTCTGTATCGGAAAGCTGTTCAAAAGCCTCGCCTTGCCTGAGAAGTGCTTTCGCTGATTGGGGGTTTCCTGGAAAGTTGGTTATGATTTGCTGGTATTGTATAATTGCCTGATCAAATTCACCCTCTTTGAAAAGGCATTCCCCCATCATATATCTGGCAGTTAGAGCAGATTTTGTGGAACTTTTTTTAGAGAGATTTCTTTCAAATAGTTTGTACGCTTCCTTGTATTTTCCATCCCGATATGCTTGTTGAGCCTTTGCAAGAGTATCGGTTTCTTGTTTTACAATAGGTTTTTTTTCGGTAACCTTTGTACTAGTGGTTGTAAAAGTGGTTGTGGTAGCTTTGGTTGGTGTCGTTGTTACATCTTTCCTGCTGATATTGGTAAAGAGCACTTTTTTGGAATTCGGAGTAAGGTGAACGATTTCCTTTGAAGAAGTTTTGTCTACAGCCTTGGAGATTCGTGCCTGTCGAGCCTTTCGCATGGCAGCGTCAGCTGCTTTCTGCGCTTCTCTTGAACGTCGTTCTGCCTCCTTAATTCGCGCCTGCTGCATTAAAGTGAGCGATTCTTTCTGGGATTCTAGCTTTGAGTTTAGCTCAGCAAGTTTCGTTTTTACCACCTCTTCCTGTTGGAGTGACATACTTTGTATTGTCTGTTGCAATTCTTTGTTCTGTTCCTGTAACAGGAGGTTCACATGTGCATTCTCTTCAAGCTTGCTTTTAAGCTGAAGAAGATCGGACTGTAGCTGATCAAGCTGGCCGGAAGACGAAGCCTGACGTTGCTGCATCCGATCAACCGTATTAACTTTCATATCCTCAAGCTTTTTGTTGATTGTTCTGATGTGGTAGTTGAGATTTTGTACGTCTTGTTGAGATGCACAATTACTTAGAAGAGGCATAAGGCAGAATAGTATGCAAGCAGTGAAATATTTTTTTTTCATGAGGTACTCTATGTAGGTTTAAATGTCTTTAGCAAAACTAATTGTCAATATTAGTCCATTGAGGGTAGGTCTGGTTGCCACTGAGAGAGAAAAGTTGTCTCATATGGGTCCCATTTTTAAGAACAGCGTAGATTTTTTGGGATCCGCCAGCCCTATAGGAAAAGAGGATCTGTTTTCCATCCGGTGACCAGGACGGTGATTCGTGGTGCCCAGGTCCATTGGTTACTTGCTTGGGCATACTACCTGTACGGGAAGAGACTGTGAATATTTGATAAGATCCCTCGACAAGACTGGAGTATGCAATCAGATTATCTCTTGGTGACCAGTCGGGTTCCGCATTTTCTTGACCTTTGAAAGTGATTCTTTGCACCTTGTTATTTTTTAAATCCATAACATATATTTGAGGTCGCCCACTGCGATCAGAAACAAACGCTATTTTTTCCCCATTGGATGACCAAGTCGGAGAAACATTGATTCCAGAGCGGCGGGTGAGTTGTTTGATGATTTTACCCTTTCTGTCACACATGAAAAGGTCAGGGTTCCCGTCTTTACTAAGCGTTAATATCATGCGTTTTCCGTCAGGAGACCAGGCAGGAGCAAGATTCATCCCTTTGCGACGAGAGAGAGGCCGTGTTGTTTTGCTCTGGTTGAGGTCGGTTATGTAAAGGTTCGGGTTGCCGGAATGGTACGATGTGTAGCTTAAAAATCTGCCGCCTGGTAAAAATCGTGGAGAAACAACCAGGTTTTTATGGCGGGTTATCTGTCTGATTTGTCTGCCAAGAATATCAGTAGTGTATATTTCTTTATAGCCGTTTTGGTCGGATACAAAGGCAATTTTTGACGAAGCGATTCCTTTTTGTCCGGTGAGGTCTTTGATTACAGAATCAGTAAATTTATAGAGCATTTGCTGCTCAAGATCTCGGCTTCCCTTGTACCGTTTTCCCATGATCATGTCGCCTCCAGCGACATCGAGAAGTTTGATTTCAAGTTGAACACCGCTGGCGGAAAGCACATAGCTACCAAGAACAACAAAGTCGGCTCCAAGAGTCTTCCAGTCAGGGGCTTGGAGTTTTTCCTGCTGCTTGTAGGGTGTAAGGGTGAAAATTCCATGAAAAAGCAGGGCATCACTGAGGGTTCTTGCAAGCTCTCTCCCATAAACTTGTAATGTTTCCGGTCGATCTTTGTTGAAAAACCAGGGGACGGCAACGTTGATTTTCCTTGCATCAGGTGAGGTTATATCAAGGTAAGCAATTTCTTTGGCTTCTGAATGAGCAGGAACAAAAAACAGTAATATAAGTAGCAGACTGAAGACGAGTGATTTCATAGTTGATGGTCATTAATTAGGAAGATGGTTGAGTAATAATATGGTGATTATAAATGTTTGAGTCTGTCAGTCAACCTTTTTCACTATTCATTTTTGTGCGGTACATCAAGTATCACAGGAACTACTCATGGGGGTAAGCGACTTACCTGTTGTATTCTTAACGAATTTCTCCTGGCTTAAAGCGTAATCCAATACTGTATTGCCGTACACGCATGGCAACAGGAATAGCAGGTAGAGGGTTGGCTTCACGGATGGTTCGGCTGACGAATTGATCAAAGACCCTATCTCCCGATCTTTTTTCAAATTCGTGGCTGATAATTTGGCCATCTTTAGAGATGTGTATAACCACTACTGCCGTGAGTTCAGGATCCCATGGCTTTATATCAGGTAAGGCCCAGTGTTGGTGAAGACTGCTGAAAATTGTGGATTGATATTGGCTTTCTATTATGTCGCTTGATCCACCGCCTGTTTTTTGAGCAGTAGCAGCGGGCTTTTGTGAGGTTGATACTGCTGCAACCTCTGCATCAGCAAGCAACATTTTTCTAAGTGCTTTCACTGCTTCATCTGCAGCAGCTTTTTCTGTTTCTGCAAGAGCCTTTGCACGTTGCGCTTCTTGTTGTAATTGTAGGCGCTTACTCTCAAGAGTCTGTTGCTCTCTTAGGCGTTTTGCCCTTTTCAGTCTAGCCTCGGCCACAGAGCTGTCGGGGGTGATCTTCTTTTTTATCTTCCGTTTGATGGGGCTGATGGAGATGGCTTTTACAGGAGCAATATCTGTGGTTTGGTCTATCTTCACAGGGATTGCCCGGGAAGCAGGGACGGTTTTTTTAGATACGGGAGGTTTTGTTATACTGTTAACTGCTTTCTTTATAGTAGGAGGTTGGGGCGTGAGGAGAGGTGCGGTTGCAGGAGCCGGCAGGGGAACGGAAATATTGACAAGGTTCACGGTCAGGAATTCTTTAATAAGGGGTTTCTTTTCAAAGTATTTTGGCAAAAGAAGCCCGGCTGTGAGGACAAGAACATGAAGAAAAACGGCAAAGAGAATGGACAGAGTTACAGAAAAATTCCATCTGGAAGTGTGTGAATTCATTTTAAATGGTAAAGACACAGCTACCGTGGCTCTTCTTTGGGTTGAGTTATCATTCCGAGCTTGTCAAAGCCAGCAGCTTTGATATCTGCCATAACAGCTATAACTATGCCATATGCAACTTCTCTGTCTGCTTTGAGGAAAATGGCTTGATCTGTGTTGTCCCCATAGAGTTTCTCCAATTGCTGGCTGAACAGAGCTTGACTGACTTCAATTTTACCAAGCGTCAGGGTTCCGTCTTTTGTCAGGGTTACGATAACGGGTTCTTCCTTCTGATTAAGGGGTTTTGCAGTTGTCTCAGGGAGATCAACTTCAAGGCCCTGGGTCATCATCGGTGCTGTGATCATAAAAATAATGAGAAGTACCAGCATTACGTCAACAAGTGGGGTTACGTTTATTTCAGATACAAGTCCACCTCTTGTTTTTGAGGAATTAAGTCCCATTGTTACACCTTGCTCAAGAGGTCACGTTCGACAAGATTGAGGAAATCAGTTGAAAAATTCTGCATCTCGTTTTCAATTTCATTAAGTTTGTTAGCAAAATAGTTGTATGCAATCACAGCGGGAATTGCGGCCCCAAGTCCGGCAGCTGTAGCGACAAGTGCCTCTGAAATACCAGGGGCTACGACAGCAAGAGAGGCGGAGCCGCGCATACCGATATCATGAAAAGATGCCATGATACCCCATACTGTACCAAATAATCCTATAAAAGGGGTTGCAGATCCTGTTGTTGCGAGGAATGAGAGGGATTTCCCGAGTTTGGAGAGCTCTTGGGATTCGGCCTTTCTGATTGCTCTTTTTAAGTTATCCATTGTGGCAAGCTGCGTTTCAAGAGGTTCATTGCCAGTGGGTGGCTCATTTCTATTTCTTATTTTATTGATTTTTTGAAGTTCAGAGAAACCAGCTAAAAAAACACATGCTTCAGGGCTTAAGGGAAAATGATTTGCCGCATTTTCTGCGTCGTTTAAAGTCTTCGAAGACCAGAAGGACTCAAGAAAATTATCGGTTTCGCGGATTGCTTTTTTGAACATTCTGGCTTTCATAAAAATTATAGACCAGGAAATAAGAGAAAAAAGAAGGAGTGTTAGCATAACCAGTTGACCCATTGGGCCGGCATGCATGATCATATTAGAAATTGAAAGTTGCACTGTTATAAATTCCTTGTAAATTTAAAATCTTTGTGAGTTCTTTACGAAAAAACGCTCAATGGTACATATTCATTTAAGATCTGCCAAGGTACAGGCAAAATTTACCTGGACAGCGATTTTTTCCTTAACGCGGAGAGTACCTTTTAAAAACCATGCAGCTCCAAGGGCTTCTTTGAGGGATACGTTCATTCTGATGGTGTCACCAGGACCGACAGGACGTTTAAATTTAATTCTTTCCACTCGTGTCAGTACAGGTACACCAACCTTAGATTCCTCCTTCTCTCTGAGCAGTAAGGCAATAAGGAGGGCACCTGTCTGGAAAAGTGCTTCGCATAATAACACACCGGGAAGGATAGGGTGATCGGGGTAGTGACCTTGAAACACTTCAAGATTCTCAGGGATATATTTTTCGGTTAGAAGTGATGAATGATCGTATTCGATCATGGAATCGACCCATAAAAAAGGAGGACGATGGGGAATGAGATCCGTAACTTTCAGATCCTGAATCATCATCCTTTATAAGCCTCCATTCACGTCAAGAACTGTTCCACTGATGTAAGCAGCATTTTTTGAAGCAAGAAAGAGCACTGCGTTTGCCACTTCAGTGACTGTCCCAAATCGTCGCATTGGTACGTTTTTTTTGTATTGTTTTAATAACTCGGGATCGAGGTCTTCGATAAGTTCAGTCTCTATAAAGCCTGGAGAGACGCAATTAACGGTAATTTTCTTTCGGGCAACTTCTTTGCACAAGCTTCTGGTAAGGCCGATTTGTCCGGCTTTTGAGGCACCATAGTTTGTTTGCCCGGCAAAACCCAAAGTGGCCACTGGTGATGTGATGTTAATGATGCGGCCATACTTTTGCTTTAGCATTAGGAGAACCGCATGTCGGCACATGTTAAAAGTCCCGGTAAGATTAATGTCGATTACTTTTTGCCAGCTCTCCTGATCCATCAGAACAAGGAGTTTATCCTGACGAATTCCGGCATTATTAACCAGGATATCAATGGTGTCAAATTGATTTTCAAGTTTTTTATAAAAGTTAGTAACCTGGTTTTCATCAGAAACATCGCATTGATACAGTTGTAGTTTCCCACTGAAATGCAGGCATTCAGCTTGGAAAGTCTCAGCGGCATTGGTGTTCCCACCATATATACCAAAAACCGTAGCTCCGCATTCCAGAAAAGCCAAGGTGATTTCCTTACCAATACCACGGCTTGCACCGGTTATAACAACCTTTTGTCCAGTAAAATCATACATACATTAATCTCTGCTTCTCATATAGGCATCAACGTCGTTCGATACAATGACACCATAGTTAATTGCTCCAAGCCAGCCGGACATGATAATACCAACTGAGCCGACGTGAAACAAGCCTCCAACTTCCTTGAATATGGAGCGGGATATTGCAAGGCCCTCAAATTTGGTGCCAAAAGAGGTGCCCTGGGTGTGCAGAGTATATCGATTGAACGTTCTGGGAGTAGCCGCCTCTAGCCAATCCATTCGTTCTGTAGCATTAGGGAAGTACCGATTCAAGTCACTGAGTGTACGTTGGATAAGAGCATCCTTTTCTTTTTCATACTCTTCTTTGGTGAATTTTTCCCAATCTGAGTAGTTAGCGTTCATTGAGGCCACAATAGTGTATTGATTGTGGCCAGGTCTTGTTTTGGGGTAGTAGACAGAAAAAGTTTTTGATCCGGTGTTGAAATCACGAAGCTCAGATGAATCAAATTCAGGTGTGGTTGAGGTGAAGAGGAGGTCACCAATGTCATTAATTTTATCCTCTTTTTTTACTCCCATATAGACTTGGCAGGATGAGTTATTGACTCGAACGGTATTGGCCCGTTCAAGGAACTCGGATGAAAAGGCATCTTGGTCGGTGAGATTATGTATGGTATTGGTAATACCAGAGTTTGAAACAACGGATCCGGCTTCTATTGTTCTCCCTTGGCATTCCACACCCTTGACAATACCTTTTTCTGTGATTATGCGGTCTACCCGGGCGTTGGTGCAGATGGTGGCGCCATTTTTTTCAAGTTCAGCTGTCATCATTCCTATGAGCTTATCAGTTCCACCTTCAAAGGTGTAGACGCCCTTATTCATAAAGTTGGAAAATACAATTCCATACGTGATGGCCGGGTCGTCAACAGAGGAGCCGTTTGCGTAACTGATTGGTTCCATGAGCAGGCGATGTACATCACTGCGCCCTGGGAAAAACTCTTCGAAGAGTTCCCGGGTAGTCATGGATTGGTCATCATAAAAATTCATGCTGGCAACCCTTGTAAAAAAGGCATTGATGCTTGACTGGGGAATCCGGAACTGCTTGTTGAGTTTTTCTGTGAAATCGATACGATCAAAGGTGGTTTTTAACTGAAATTGTGGATTATCAAAAACAATATCCTTGAGTTGAACAATGGAGTTCATAATCTCTTTATTCCAGTACTTCTTACAGGTCTTAACCATCCCGTACGGGAACCCATGGAGGGAAATATCAAAGATATGACCCTTTCTTTTGAACCAGGTGGCAAGACCGCCCAGTTGACTGTGATACTCAAGAAGAAGGACTTTATAGCCGCAATAGACAAGCCTGTTTGCTGAAGTAAGGCCACCAAGGCCTGAACCTATGACGACGACATCATACTTGTCGGCAGCTTGAGAAAAAGAAACTGGCATAATTAAAAAAAATAAAAGTTGTATTGAACGAAAATCTATAGACGAGGCAGGATATGCTGGTTTACGATGGATACACCGCTTAACATGGAACCTATGATTCCTAAAAAACCTTGATCGGTTCCTGCTAAATAAAGGTTGTCATATCCAATATCGCCATTTTTGATTTTTATGGGATTGCCGTAAATAGCTCCATTTATTTTGGATGTATAGCGCTCAATAGTCAGTGGTGTGAAAGTGTCATGATATACTATGTTTTGAGCGAAATTACCAAGGATTTTCTCGGCAACAGGAAGCGATGAGAGAGCAGTCTCTTCCTTGGCAGAAGAGTAGGAATTGTTTTCTTTTTGAAGATTCTGCCATTCACTGTAGTTCGCAAGATGGGTGGTGCGAACTTCTTTAAATGGCACACCGGGGAGATTCTGAAAATTTTGAGGCATACAGATCACGCCGGACTTAAAATCAACCAGTGTTTGGGGTTGCTGATATGAAAATCGGTCTGCGCTATTAAAGAATATTATGGTTCGATCGTGACTGTGCTTAAGTGTGCTGTCTTCTTTGAGTTCGAATATTGTTTCGACAAACCCGAGTCGTGGGAGGATTTTGTAACCCGATACTTTATCGAGAAGTGCAAAGGTTTCTTCTGAACCGATGGTTGAAAGTATATGGTCACAAAGTATCTCTTCGCCATTACTAAGAAGAACTCCGTGTATTCTGTTTCCACTGTGCAGTATACGTTGAACGCCCGCTTGGGTTCTGATCGATCCTCCGTGGTCAGTGTAGTGTTTTTGCAGGAGGTCAAGCAAGTCCTTTATTGTGCCACCTGGTCTGAACATTCCTTCAAGAAAAATAGCCTTGAACATGATAACAAATTGGCCAAGATCCATATCGTTTTCAATTGATGACCCATAGTACATCAAAGGACAAAGCAGCATGTCTGTGAGTAAATCATCATGTAAATGTTCCATGAGGATTTTTTTGGCGGAAATAAAAGGAAGGGGCTTGAAGGGGTCGTATTGCTCAATAAGCTCTTTGAGTTTAAGAAATCCCTGGCAACTTGCAGGAAACTTGTCTGCTATTTGCGACTCAAGCAATGAGAAATTATTTGAAAAGAGCAGGGATTCCCTGCCGAGAAAACGAATTTCACTTTGATTTTGTTCGTGAAGGTCAAGCTCACTGCGTTTGATCTTAAGCTGCCTCAACAGTCGATTTAAAGGTGCATTTTTAACCTTTGGCGGGGCGTAGTTGGTTATGGCATGGAGTCCTGTTTCAAACAGACGATTATTTCTGTAATAATAGGAGTTTAAGCCTCCTATTCTGGAATGTTTTTCAAGAAGTAGAACATCGGGAACAAAACGAGCAGTACGAAGAGCGGCGGCAAGCCCGGAAAGACCACCGCCGATGATTAACAGAGGGACATGCACTGTCTAGGCGTCAGCAAGCAAAGGTTCCAGGTAGTTGACACAGGAATCAAGAGTTGCAAGCTCAGGATAATCTTCTTCGGGAATTTGTAGCTTGTGACGTTTGCGCAATTCCATTACGATATCAAGAAAGTCCATGGAATCAAGGTCGAGCTGATCCCGTAAAGGTTTGTCCGCCTGAAGTGTGTCAAAGTCAGCGTCCTCATCAATATCTTCTATAATTTCAAGGATGAGATCCTTAATTGCATTACGTGTCATATGTGTCTCCGGCCGAAGCCATTTTGTGTGATTTCTGTCTTAATTGATACAATTTTTCGTAGGCAAACCCGCCAATATAACACACTTATTGTATTTTTATATGTTTTTTTTATATGGCATCAATAATAATTGTAACTGCTTGATTGTTATTGATACTTTTTTACAATGATTACGGAGTTGATTCCTACCATCCCAAAGGAGTTATTGAGGATCGTGGTGATACCGTCCATCTCAACAGGTGTATCAAAAACCATATTGTTGAGCTTGCATTCAGGGTCCAAATCATTGCAATTAATGGAAGGATGCACAAGATTATCTTCAAATGCGGGTAGGTTCCCGGCGAGTTCGAGAACGCCGGCAGCACCCATTGCGTGGCCAATGATGGATTTTGTGTTATTTATATGGGTACTGCTTTTTTCACCAAATATCTGACGGATGGCTTTGCACTCTTCGATATCACCCTGTTTAGTCCCAGTGGCGTGTGTGTTGAGAATGTCAATGTCTTCGGGTTCAAGTCCTGCTCTTTCCAAAGCAAGTGCCATACACTCAGCCTGTCTTTCATGGAAAGGAAGGACATAATCTCTTGCATCAGAATTCATAGCGTAGCCAACGATTTCTGCGTAGATTTTTGCGCCTCGTTCAAGTGCACTTTCGAGTCGTTCCAGGACATAAATACATGCCCCTTCAGAAACGACTATGCCATTTCTTGAGTTGTCAAATGGCCGACAGGCTTCTCTTGGGTCCGATGCAGCACCCAAGGCGCCCTGTGCTTGAAAGCTTGCAAAAATCCCAAAAGACCCAGTTGATTCGGAGATCCCACCAGTAAGTGCCATATCCACTTCTCCAAGGCGCATCATCTGCACCCCCTGAATAAGAGAAGCATTGCCCGCAGCACAGGCGGCGCCTATAACGTAATGAGGGCCGGTTATGCCTAAATTCATGGTGATTTCGCCGGCGGGATTATTGAGAACTGTTCTTGGGTTGTGGTGGTGTGTCCAGTAATCCACGTTATGGTCATACTGGCTGATATTGTAAACTTCATTTTCTGTTTCGACAGTACCATGCTCAGTCAGCCCGATATACACACCAATGCGCGACTTTTTATAATGCTCAATTGGGAGCTTTGCATCTACCAGGGCTTCGTTTGCACAATAGACACCGAGACATCCGGCTCGGGTTCCACGTTTGTTCTCTTTTTTCTTTCTGTACTTTGTCTCATTAAACTTGCAAATTCCAGCAGGTGCTTTACCGAAATACCTGAGATCAAGTTCAGTGATTTCGCTGACACCGGCCAACAATTTTTCACGATAGGTTTTTAAATTGTCAGCATTTGGTGAGGCAAGGCCAACACCTGTAATAACTATTCTTGGTAGTTGAGTATTCATGGTGGCAGATTGACTGATGTTGAGTGACTGATTATACTGCGGTCTAATAACGATGGTCTTTTCTTTTTGCAAAGCACATCAAATTTATGACAATTCCAAAGAAAATTCAAGAGGAATACATCTGTTCGATGCGATCGTTGGTTTTTATTTACTTATGCATAGGTTATTAACGGATTGAAGACCACTGTGCGTCTTCGTGAACACGAAGTCAGCATGACCGCGGGAAGGTGCAGTATCCTGTAACAGTAACATTTATTTGTAATACTGTTTTTTACAGGAAACCTGTACCGTGCTTAGAAACTGAAAATTTTTCCGGAGAAAAGGAATAATGAATGATTTAGACAATAGAAAAGATGTAGTAATTATCGGAGCAGGTCCTGCGGGTATTCAGGCAGCCATACATTCTTCAAGAAAAAGATGCACAGTATTGCTTCTCGGGAGAATCGAGAGGAGTGCTTTGTTTCCAGCGCATGTTGAAAATTATGCCTGTGTGGAAGGGGTGAAAAGTGGTGAGGAATTACTCCTTAGCGGACGAAAGCAGGTGAAACGTTTTGGTGCAGAGCTTATGGAAGATGATGTGTTAAAAATTCATCAGGATAGCTTAGGATTTAGAGTAGAACTTGAAAGTGGAACCACTGTACCCACGAGGGCTCTAGTTTTTGCAACTGGAACGTCGAGAAAAAAATTAAAGGTACCCGGGGAGAAAGAATTTTTTGGCAGAGGGGTGTCTTACTGTGTAGATTGCGACGCCAATTTCTATCGAAATGCAGTTGTTGCAGTTGTTGGTAATGCCAGTGCTGCCATTGATGGGGCGCTTACTCTCACCGGATATGCGTCTAAAGTGTATCTTGTGAACAGAGAGCTTCTTGCATCCAGTGAATTAATTGAAAAACTCAACAACTCATCTGTTGAAAATGTTACTGATACATGGGTACGCGAGATAGCAGGAGAGGGTGACGTTAAAAGTTTGATTCTTGAAAATGGCGATGAAATAGATGTCGATGGTGTATTTATTGAGCTTGGAGCAAAAGGTGCCATGGAACTTGCTCTTGAAATCGGTGTGCAACTTGATATGGACACCATGAGCCATATTGATACGAACAAGAAAATGGAAACAAATGTGACTGGAGTGTATGCAGCAGGGGATATTGCCGGGCACCCATATCAGATGGCAAAGGCTGTGGGAGAAGGGTGTGTAGCTGGAATGGAGGCAGCTACGTTTGCGAGAAAGCGGAAGCGAAAAGAGGAAATTTGAAAAGAAAATGTTATATTAACGCGAGGGGTCTCTGCACATTCCTAGGGGAGAGCAGCTGTAGAGATTTCGTGGGTTTTTCTTTCAGCGAATGCAGAAATCCCTTCGAGAGGGTTTGGTTCAGGGGCTGCTATCTTCTCTTCAAGTTCTTCGCTGAGGGCACCTCTTCCCTTTAACACACAGCCACGCCGTCCTGGCACACACTCTCCTCGAAGGTAATTGCATTCGTCTTTTTACAATATCGTAATTTTTACAATGAAACGTCATTGCATCCTGTTAAATAGCCGACATTGGATAATGTTCTACAGTATTTTTTTATCAGTAAGGTCATCCAGGAAAATGTCGATTAACTGCTGGTAATATTTTCGTGTCATTACCGGGTCTATCGATTCTGTGCGGGCTGTCCAGATGAGCTTTTCAGTTTCTATATCGTATAGGCTTGTTTCAAGTATGACCTTGGTGGTGCTGATATAACTGCTGGGAGCCGATACGGATCCATAAATGTATGGATAGTAGCGGAACAGCCTGTAATTCGAATAACTATTAGTTCCCATAATTCGAGACGAAGGTTGCAGGAAACCTTTTTCGTTACTACTCACCATATGAGTTATGAGAACTGTCCGTGCACTGGACTTTCGTATTACCTCCCGCAAGGCTGTTTCAGTGGGAGCTATTTGACTTTTGCTCAGTGTATAGCTCGCCATTGCTTTTGTCCCGACTGCCTGTAAACTGTCAACAAAGGTGTCTTCGTATATTCTTCGTTTTGTCTCGTCATGTTTTGCTACACCTATGACAAGTATGGGGTCGATGGTAACTTTTTTCCCAAGAGAGTTGTCATTCCAGCTTGAAAGGAGTCTGCTTGCCGAGCAACTACTAAGAAGAATAGTCGAAACAAGGATCAAAAAAAGGAGATGTACATATTTCATAAAATGGCTCTGCATAAAAAAAAAGAGTCTCAAGTGAAACCACTTGAAACTCTAATTTATAATAATGGGGTGAGTGATGGGACTTGAACCCACGACCTCCTGGGCCACAACCAGGTGCTACCACCAGCTGAGCTACACCCACCGCCTAAATTTCCGCTGCTTTTATACCCTTTGCGGTGATGTTTAGCAAGGATAATCGTCAAGGAAACCTGTTTTTAAACATCAGCCTGGCAATGCATGCATTTTTTGGCCTGAGCTTTAACGAGTTCTGCACAGAAAGGACATTCTTTTTGGTGGTTGATTTTTAAAAGTTCTACGATAAGCATATTACACTTTTGTTCAAATTCAGTATTTCTGAATGTATGGTTTCTGATTGGATCGATACAAGAGAGGTCATTGAATTTAATAAGCAGATCCATAGCACGCGATCGTACATCAGGACTAGCAGATTCATCAAGTATAAGAGTCATGACAGGGCTGATATCATTCTTGTCAAGGCAACTGTCAAGAGCTTCAGTGGCTTCTTTTTCTTTTCGATAACGAGCATTTTGTTTTCGCATTGAATCAGGGTCTACTATTGAGCCTGTGAATGCATCCTTGGAGGCCACCATCATGACATTTAATTCTTTGGAACCTGGAAGTTGCATGTTTCTAAATGAGCCTTTGTGGCCGTAATTTACCTCTATTTTTTGCCATCCTCCTTTGAAGGTCGGACATTCATCATTTAGGCAGATAAACATCACTTCTGCCCCCCAGCCTAGTCCATCACCAACATGAACAGGTGGAACTTCACAGCAGGACATTTGTGAATCACAGTCTGGACAGACGTGAACTTCTTCCAGAACACTGAGATTTTGGATATACATAATAATTCCTCTCATTATAGGTTGATACATTATTGCATATCAGGATCACTTGTCATCCTGATAACCGACTGGCACCTTACACTGATTCCCTTCTGACCAGAAAGTGCTGATTCCTCAGCCCGGTCTGGTTTTTTGTCCTATGAAATAATAAAAAAGCATCCAGCAGACGAGAATTACAATTAGCAGGGTATTGCCGGGCAATTTCGATTTCTTTTTCTTTTTTTGAAAAGAAGTGTTGTCAGGAGGTTTTTCAGGTTCCACTAACACAATTTTCCGGATTTTGTCAGTACCGAATCAACAGCCTTTGAGCGTTTCATGTGTTCGGCAAGAAATTCAGGACTTAGATGGGATCTGCTGCTCTCGATGAGTTCACAAAGACCGGAGATGTTCTGAGCTTCTGCCATGGTAACGATTTGCAACAGATTTTCAGCAAAACTCCTCACAATCTTCCTACCATCTCCACCAGTGGCCATTATTTCAGCGTATGTCCTTGGGTTTTGATTATGAATGCGTGCCATAGCCAGGATTCCATAGAGTGAAGTAAGCGTGGAATGGGTGCCAATATCAACACAGGCAATTGTGTGCTGCTTTAATGTCATTGCAAGAGCTGTTGAAATGGTTGTCGGTAGCTTTTGTCCGACACCCATGAGCAAGTCATGTTTTTTGGGGCTATCATGTGTTATGACAGCACCATGTTTGTATAAAAAAGCTTCAAATTCTGAACAAAACGAGCCGCTCCGCGGTGTCCTTACTACCGTTGCATTCTTGTCTTTCATACTTTGTGCCTGTGGTCCCCAAAGGTTGTGGACAAGCATGAGTTCCACACCATGAGAAGTTGCATTTGTAGCAGCATCAAGGGTTTGTTCAGATTCACCGGCAAGGAGAATTAAGGCCTGACCGTCCTTCAAATAAGGCCCATACTGTTCGATACTTGCCACCGTTGCTGAAATGGGGACACAGATGATAACCACATCAACCTGTTCTATCATTCTCTCAGGGCTCAACTCTGTTGATCTTCCAGTGAGAAGTGTGGTGTAGCCTTCATTCACGAGACGTTCGGAAAACCATTTGCTCATGTCTCCGGTGCCTATAAAACCAAAAGAGTGTATCTTTTTAACACGCATATCCACACGAGGGAACGCTCCAAGAAGATGTAGGCTGTTCTCTTCTTGAATTACATCGTTTTCAACGCTTTTGAGTGCCTGCTGGAGTAAGGTGTCGTCGATATGGCCTTCAAGTTCCAGATAAACCTGGAGCTTTTGTGATTTTATGTCGTTTTCTGAACGGAGATCAAGAATGTTGATCCCTCGTTTAGTAAATTCTCCAAGAATGTCAACCAGCATACCGACACGATCTTTTAAAGGTTTGGTGATAACAGCTGATGCATCATAACCTGTTGGCTCTGTAATGGTATTCCCTAGTATGGCAAAACGTGTGCGATTATGGGCGGCAATTTCACGATCCTGTATGCCAAAGCCATATTCGAGCAGAAGTTCTTCGGAGTCGACTACGGCATATTCATATCTTCTGTTTTCTGTAATGTCGTTCAGAGCAGTTCCGATATCTGGGACTGACATTAAGGTCGCTTCAGGATAGTGTTCGCTGATGTAGTCACCGCACTGTTTAAACACCGCACCTCTGCCAACGATGATTTCCGGAGAAATCATTTTATCATCATGTTTCAGGCGGGCAAAGGAGAGGTGGATCGGAAGGACAAGGTTGTCTATCCAGTATCCTCTTGTCAACAGTTCCTGAAGGCGAAAATATTCTTTTATCTCACCTTCACGAGTATTGTAAATTGGAACAAAAGCAATATCCACAACTCCGGTTAAAAATGCATTGATTATGTCCGGAATGCAGTTATAGAGAGTAAGGTTGGAGTCGGGTAAATACTGAATGGCAGCTCTGTAACCGTCTGATCCATGGGGCCCAAGTGTTGCTATACTGGTCATTGTGTCGCGATAGGATTTTAAATAAATTCGAGAGAGTTTGTTTCTTTAAACGCAAAATAGATACTTTACCTTGTTTAAGCAAGCTCTCCCATAGAAAAAATGCGATAATACATGCTAAACAACAGGACACCCGCAATTTCCGAGTATTTAGAAGCTTTGAAATCTACTAATAAATATGGGCCACAGGTTGTTTGTCATCTAAGGTTCAAGTAAAGATCAGGGGAATATAGCCCATTTCCTTTGGAATTACACCCGGACTCGACCGGGTATTTGAAAAAAAATGGGCACACATAGTTTCTTTGATAAAATAGCATGTGAAACACGTGGGTTTAGAAAACTTCCCAATGGGCTTCAGGAACTTGAGTGGTACAGGAAGGGAGAAATAGAGAAAATTTAAAAATAATGCAAGAAGAATGTTACGATAAATTCGTTGGTTAATACTTAGCTCCTGCGATTGATAAGTTTGCTGGAGATGCAAGTTTTAATGGCTTGACATATTTGCACACTTCAATTCATTGATAACGAAGCAAAATCGGTGAATAGGGCCTTAGATTTTGCAATATTGTACAAATCATTTTTTCATTTTCTGAAGGGCAGAATTGAGGGGATACTATTTTTTATTCTCCTGCTGGACATGCTGATACCTTTTGTGATACCGTTATTTTTATCAGGTAAATAAAAGGTTATCATCTTCTTGACCTTTTCTTGAATGCTTATTTCAAGCAAAAAATCATAACCCAATATGTTTGTTTGAGGAAGGATATGGCAGATGTAAAGACACAAGATATGATTGACGAGATTCGTGATAATATCCAGACAGGTGATATTTTAAAAACTAAACTCGTTCTTTCTCATCTGGATGATGTAGATAAAAAGGCTCAAAACAGACTGATTTATGAGCTTTCCCGCGGTGAAGTCCGCTTCACAGTACCGATTCTCCTTTACTTGATGACAGAGCATGTTGCAATTGCAACGGAATTGCCTGTGATTAAAGAAACATTGATCTCTAATCTTCTCGCGTATCCAGAGATTTTAGTTGAGTTTCTCGCTGACCCATCCATTAAAGATAAAACGCATCTTATTAATGTCGCAGGTGAACTCCGATTTGAAGAAGCTGTACCTTCCTTACTTGAGCTTCTTGCAAGTTCTCAGGATGAAGCTGAAATTAAGTTGGTTATTGAGACACTTGGAATGATAGGAGAACCACAAGCAGTAAACACCCTGACTGATTATCTGTATGCAGCTAATAGAGACCTGATAATTACGGCCATACAGGCTCTTGGTCAGGTAGCGACACCTTCTGCCATGCACAGACTCGCTGAGCGAATGGGAACAGATAATGATATGGACTATATGATCCTGTCCATTTTTGCCGACGTTCAGGATCCCATATCTTTGGAAAAATTAAACGATACTTTGGCGTCCCATTATGCCCATATGCGTATCTATGCAAAACAGGAGCTTGTAAGAATTGGTGCAAAGGCAGTGCCCGCACTTATAGATAATCTTCTTCAGGACGATCCGGATTTTATAATACATACCCTGAACGTGCTTGGTGATATCGGAGATGAGTCTGCTATTATGCCAATACGAAAACTTTTGGGTAAAGAACCGAAAAATGCAAATGTGCGTTTCGCAGCCTATGAAGCTCTGGCGCTGCTTCCTCTTAGAAAAGGTGCTTATACACTAACAGCCGGGCTCACTGACGCTGAAGATCATGTATGTGTCGCAGCAGCAAGAGCTATTGATCAAAACTATTCTGACATACTTATAGCTGGAATCAAGAATTTGTTGCGCAATAAGGGGGAAGAGGCAAGGCACATCACAAAAATAATAGTTAATGCTCAGGTTGATAAAATATTCCTAAGTTTGGTGGAGGAAGATTTCTTTCAGGAACTTTCACTTGTTTATCTTCCTCATACTCATAAGGATACCAGAGAACATTATGTTAAAATTCTTGAGGAAAACGGATTTAACGATTTTGCAGGGAAGCTCAAAGGGGATGAGGTCGTAAGTAATGCTGTGAAAGTTGTAGCAGTTGATGATTCTCGCATGATACTCAGCATATACAAGTCCACACTTCATGAGCTTGGCTTTGAGCCGGTTCTCTTTGAGTTCCCTGCTACAGCCATAGAGTGGTTACAGAAAGAAAAACCAGCTTTAGTTCTCACAGATTTGAATATGCCTGAGATTACAGGCGTCATGATGTCAGCTGAAATCAGAAAGAAATATGGCCCTGAGGAACTTCCTATTATAATGGTCACCACGCAGAACGAAGCGAATGATAACGCCGCAGCTTATGCTGCTGGTATAAATAAGGTCATACAAAAACCTTTCAATGCAAAAACATTAAAAGCTGCAATGTCTGAATATTTATAAATTAGTAACTGTTCAGCAGCACTTCATCTATGTTCGATCAGGCTTACTCACAGAGGACTACTCTAGTTCGCAAGCCTGCTTGAACACATATAAAGCAC
>CAMZKT010000066.1 GCA_947311435.1 uncultured Desulfocapsa sp. | reverse complement strand
TACTCTAGTTCGCAATCCTGCCTGAACACATATAAAGCACTGCTGAACAGTTACAGTTCGGTGGTTTTGCTAATTTGGCAGTCCCACCTGAATAGTTACGATTCTTTGATGAATACCATTTCCTTTGGATACGTCCCCACGTCCTTCCTCTTTGAGAAAAGAGGAAGCAATATCCTAACTTCCTCAAAAAGCCAAGCAGACAATCCAATCCCACAGCCATTCAAGCACTTTTCATCAGACAGCAATATCTGACAATATTGTGAGACCATTCACTTTGTGCTATATTTTCCTGGCATTCACCCTTTTGCAGGCTCACTTAATCAGCAACGGTACCCACAACATGATAAAAAGATCTCATTTTTCCATGCAGGCATTTCGTCGTCTCATCAGCTCCATTGTCGTCTTCCTGTTTCTACTTTTCTGTTTCACAGGTACTTCCCTTAGCCAAAAGCCAACTGCTACAGAAAAAGAACAACAGTCCACAACAGAGAAAGGATCCACAAACAGAAATATTTCCAACCTTCTTTCAAAAACCACCACTCTCTCAAAAAAACTCCTCAAAATGCACTCTGAATTAAGTGCATTACAAAACACTGACGAAGTTGAAGCCGAACTGCTCAAAAGTTCAGAGCAGTACCAGCAACTCAGTGAGCAACTTAAAATCCTGCTTTCCACTCCACATGCTAATTACGAGAAACTCACCGGTATGCAGCAGCTTCAGCAGGAAATCGGTCACAAGGTGACAACAGTTACAGAAGACCTCGACAAATCACTGGCAATCCTGGATAAATGGATAGACTTCTGGAGCACTGAAGAGACAGATCATGAACATTGGGTGACAGACCTGGGAACAAGCAACTCACTTCCGGAGATTAAAGCTGAGCTTGACCACCTGCTGTCAACCATCAAAACGTCACAGCAAAGCACCCGCGAGGCGCTTCTTCCCCTCTTGAAGTTACGAAAAAAAGCCGGCAACCTACAGGTATCCCTCTACGACCTTCATCTTCAAATTGAGAAGATCTTTGAGAATAAAATTAAACGTGATTTCCATAAACAGGCCCCTTTTCTCTTTTCTTCAGACTTTGTTGAACAATTTAACAAAGACCTTTTAGAGAGAACGATGACGGGAATTCAACGAACATTACAACCAAATATCAGTTACCTCATAAAAGAACGTGGAGCAATCATTGTCTCTCTTCTTTGTTTCCTTATAGTCCTTACCACCATAATCTCCAATCGACCATACTTTAAGAGATCGACACACTGGCAGTTCATCGGCCAGCGCCCACTCTCCGTATCCCTGTTTATGAGCCTGCTATTATTAGCAAATATCGGTGGAGAAATACCGATATTCTGGCTTGCCATTTTCAGATTAATCACACTTGTGTGCGTGCTGAGGATAAGCCTGGCTCTTATCACCGATAAAGCACAAAAATCCTCGATAACAAGACTATCCCTGCTCCTGCTCGTCACAGACTTGATGGTTGTCGTCAATTTACCAATCCCGCTGGTACGACTCTATATGATAGGTATATCACTCCTGCTCCTAACTTATTATTCTTTACAAGAGCGGAATAAAGAGAAGATGGTCACTATACCTGTGTGGTGGTGGGTCAAACGACTTCTTATCATAATCTTTATCATTATTCTCTGCGCAGAGATCATCGGCCGCTCTGAAATGGCATTTTTCATTTTTTCAGCCTCCCTGAAAACACTCTTTGCCTGTCTTTCAATCTGGGTTCTCTTTTTGATACTCTCTGCAATATTTGAGATCACCCTACACGTTATCCCCTTAGCTCTCCTACAGAAGAAGATCACGACAATCACCTCAATGCTGCGCCCCATTTTGATTTTTGGGTGTGTTGGTGTACTTTTTTCTACAATTCTCGTTGACTGGCATGTTTTTTCAACACCCGACGCAGCCATGAACTACATCGACTCTCTGGGTATAGGGACAGGTGCTGACAGAATCTCAATCGGCTTGATCTTGACGGCACTTTTCCTCCTCTATGCTGCGTACTGTACTTCACGAATGATCCAGTCCATCCTGTTACAGTCAATCCTGCCTAGAAAAAATGTTGATAAAGGCGTACAACTTTCCATCACCAGGCTGCTCCATTACGGAATAATGCTTATTGGCTTCATGCTTGCGCTTAGGTCTCTGGGATTCGACCTCACCAATCTCACCATTCTTGGTGGAGCACTGGGTGTGGGGATTGGTTTTGGCCTACAGGCTATTGTCAATAATTTCGCAAGCGGCCTCATTCTGCTGTTTGAACGTCCTATCAAGGTTGGAGACACCATACAAGTTGGTGACGAGCTGGCTGAGGTAAAAGAACTTGGCTTACGGGCAACCATCGTACAAACATATGATAATGCGGAAATCGTCCTGCCAAACTCTGATCTTATCACCAGCCAGGTCACAAATTGGACACTCAAAGAACGGCGCGTACGAGTGAAGATTCCGGTGGGAGTTGCCTATGGATCCGACGTGGAAAAAGTATTGAAGATTCTTCTGGAATGTGCCAGTGAACGACCGGATGTTCTCTCTACCCCGAATCCCAGTGCTCTTTTCCTTGCCTTTGGATCCAGTTCGTTGGATTTTGAGCTGCGTGTCTTTATACCTGAATTTATGGATAGACGCAGGGTGCAAAGTGAACTCAACTTAGATATCAACAGGGAGTTTACGGATGCAGGAATTGAGATTCCATTTCCCCAAAGTGACCTTCACTTACGCAGTGTTGATGCAGATGCAGCCAAACTGTTCTCCAGTGACAACAAAGTATGAGTGCATCCCAACTGTTTTTTTCGACAAACATGCCTTAAACACCCGATAATATCCTACGGATGACATCTCTATCATACTTTCCAGTAGAAGTGAGAGGGATAACAGGAACAACCAGAATACGCCGTGGAAGAGCTGCAGGTTCCAGTTGCAGTGCCAAAGCTTTTTTGAGCCGAGCAGGATCTGCACCCTCACCCCGCACCAGTGCCTCGACCCGATTCCCCCGACCTGTTTCATCAAGCAAGGAGAGAACCATGCATTCCTCTACGGATGCCTGACTTTGTAACAGATCCCGAACTTCATCGAGGTCAACTCGAACCCCACCCACTTTAGTCACTGCATCCGCACGACCGTGTAAAGAGAACTGTCCCGTTGCCTCCTCCCGCACTTTATCTCCGGAAAGAAAAAATCCCTCACTGTCCAAAGGCAGGTCGGGACAGAGAAAGGGTGACTTCACATGGAGCCTGTCATTCTTAATCTTGTAAATAACAGGCTTCAATGGGCTGAAAAAAATTTCCCCTGCTGAACGGTCACGAGTTGCCAGGCCACCCGTTTCAGTGGAGCCGTACACTTCAACCACTCCGACACCATTGTTTTTTGTAAAAACACGACCATCCTCTTCCGGCAGCATACCGGCAGAAGAAAAGGCCAGACGCAAAGAAGAACCTGGCTTTCTTTCCTTAATCACTCGATAGTGGGGAGGAATACTCACCAGAATAGTTGCCGATCCCTGCCTGCTGCATTCAACAATTTCCGTAGGAAACAGTGGTGTTTCTCTACAAATGGCAGCTTTTGAAACCAGAGGGATCACCACTGAAAAAAGAAGCCCATAAATATGGTAGGGGCTCACTGTTGAGAGGAGGGTATCCTTGTGGTCAATTTGATAGCCTGCAGCCATGTAGAGAGCCTCGCCAAAAAGGTTCCCTGCTGTTTTTGACCAGATCTTAGGAGATCCGGTGGAGCCACCTGTGAAGATCCGTAAAAGTTCTATCTCTCCTGAGAGCAGACCTTTAGGAAGTTCCGAGCTTCTCGATGATGCACCACAGGAAATATGATGCACACCGTTGGGGAGTGGGCGGTCAACATCAACAACCGCAGCTACATACCCAGTGGACTCCTGCATCTGTGACAGAGCAAGGCTTGAAAAGCTATGGGGCAACACCAGTATGGAACCCGTTGACAGTGCTGCAAGAAGTGCTGCAGCAATCACACTTCTTTCCTCTGCCACAAGGCAAATGGGAACTTTGCTGGTTGCACTCCCTTCAGCCATTGCCAACTCACGAAATTCTGCCCCCAACTGACATGCCATGGCATATACTTCTGCACGACTTATACCCGAGCGTATATAATCCAGGCCGGATTCCTTCGGAAGTTGTTTGAACAACTCTTTCAGAAAAAATTCACTATTCTTTTGGGTGAACAATGCATTCATTTCAAACAACATTCCTGCCAAAAGCCTGAGATGCCATTGTTCTGTTTCGTGGTTTAAAGGTTCCATCCGCCATTTCTTTACTCACCACCTGCTTAAACAACTTAAACATCTTCATCTCCTGCGACTCGTCCTGATAAAAACGATTCCAGGCAAGATCAAGAAGTTCCTGGAGCTTCCCGGGACTCATCTGTTTAGGCTGGAAAACCACCTTATCGGCTGAAAAATCATTCCAGTCTTTGGAAAGGATACGACCATCCTTTTCAAGATCTGTATATGCCTTGGTGTGGGGGAATGGAGTAAGTACCGTAAATTCAGCAAGATCAAGCTCGATGTCGAGTAAAAAGTCGATGAGCCGCTTTATGGAATCTTCTGTATGACTGTCTATTCCCAAAAGAATGGTCCCCTCAACCCCTATCCCGTGATCGTGATAGCGTTTAATACGTTCACGTATATAGTCCGATGTATCAAAAACAGCCTGATACACGTACCAGGCACCAGCTTGAGCGGCAAGGTCAAGAACATCCGGTTTATCTTCAATGGGATGGCAGCACCATTTCTTTTTTAAAGGAATCATTTCCCGAAAAAGGTCCTTCTCCCATTGGCTATCCTGAGCCAGTGAGTTATCCACTATAAACAATCGATTATTTTCGATTCCTGCCATTTCAGCAACCGCCGTTTCGATGGGTCGCGGTCTAAACTCCCTCCCGCCAAGATAGGAAACAGCGCAGGGATAACAGTTAAACCGGCACCCCCGAGAGGCATGTACAAGATCAACCATCTGCAATCCTCTATAGTTGTACAGTTTCCTATCCAGAATATCCCGGCGAGCCGGTCCCACCAGGCCAATATCGGGCCTGTTATCCATATAATTGTAGCAGTGTTGAAGATCATTATTCCTGAAATCCTCAAGAACCTGCTCCATCCGACTCTCAGCTTCACCTAAAAACACAGAATCTGCATGCAACATGGTTTCTTCAGCATGAAGCATGGTGGCAATACCACCAAAAATGACCGCTATTCCTTTTTTCCGATACCTGTCCGCAATCTCCCATCCCCTTTTAACCTGCACGGTGAGCATCATGGAAATACCCACCATATCCACATGCTCATCAAAATCTATCTCCTGTAGATTTTCATCAACAAAATCCACGTCAACATATTCTGGTAAAGTGGCGGCAAAAACAACCGGTCCGTGTGGCGGTAAATGGAATTCTGTCTGCCTGGAAAGCTTGGCCCATTTAGGGTAAATCAGCTTGAATTTCATATATTATATTCTCGTTGTTTTCTTGAGTTATTCTATCTGCACTTATTAATGTCATATTTAAAACATAGCCTCGCAGTCCATAAACTTTAAGAGTGACAGTTCCAGGTATCAGTTCTCCATTCACCTTGATCCGACCCCCTGTACTTATGGAGCGAATAAGCTCACCCTCTGAACTGTAGACGTTTACCCTGCTGCTCGTTGCTGTAGGTAGTATATCCGTTATCTGCCCCCCGTCCTGATGGTACCTGCATATAATTGTGTCATCCGCAAGGTGGGCGACACTCACGTCTCTATCCGAAGGAGCCTGAAATATAAACGTAACATCCCGCATCAACGCAGAAGCAAAGGCAGCATTATCAAAGGGGGCCAAAGCTCTGCTCACATGAAGCGTTGAGCCCTTGGTGAGTTCTGCATCAAAGAGTACAAAACCTTCAACGGATAACAATGCTGTCTTTACTGTTTCACCATCAAGAACTGTCACTCCGATAACTGTGGCAGACTGCCCAGTTGGCAATTCAAACATTATGGAATGGACAAACTGAATATGCCCCTGAAAATAGGTCTTCTCGCATTGTTGCTGAATAGGTCTCTGGTCTGTTTCGGATATAATCGAAGAGTCCGGGAGATCAGGCAGGTCTGACGTATGCAACAGTGTGCAGGAAGCAAAGAGAAACAGGAATAAAACGAGACATGGTAGAGTCAAAACACTCCATTGTTTCGTCTTCATGGCTTTTTAAAAACCTTTGGTGCAACACTCCCGTGTGTTTCATTCAAGACGGACTCAGTAAAAACCATTCGCGTGAATGCTCCCGCTCCTTCATGGATCGTTACAGACTCCATGAGACCGGTCTGACCACGCAACTTGAGTTCAATTCGGCTTATAATATTCTTGAGTGCACTCTCCTTTGGCACAAGAACAATAATGTCTGTACTTTTACTCTGTACCTGAAAACTTGGGGTGTCATCGATGCTTCCATCCAGCCAGCTGCTTATCTCAGAGAGTACAACGTGCATGGAGTCCACCCCCATGCCATGTTCCGCCACAAAGCCGCTCTTACATTCAACAAATTTACTAATACGCCCGTCATCCATAAGCAACACGGTATGAATGGGAGAATAGTACTCCCAACGGAGTGAATCAGGTGCCTTAAAGATAAATCGCCCCTTTGAAATAAGAGGACGGGCAAGAATGGGAAGCTGTTTTTCCTGGGTAAAATTTGCCTGTACCGAATCTATTCGTAACACATCTTTTTTTGTCTGCTCCTGTGCCTGTGCCTGAATTATAATTACGCTACTCAAAAGAAGAAAAACACCAGTCAAAATAACTTTAATCAACACATTCCACCATTCACGGACAAAATCTGTCCGGTTATATAGGACGCATCATCCGAGCAGAGAAAAGCCACAACTTTGGCAACTTCATCAGGAGTACCTATCCTGCCCATAGGGATAAGCGTTTTTATATGATCCTTGGGTGCATCTACAATCATGTCTGTTTCCACAAGTCCAGGCGCCACGACATTTACTCGAACACCGAGCCGTGCAACTTCTGCTGCAACAACTCTACTTGCGGCATTGAGACCGGCCTTTGCTGCAGAGTAATTCGCCTGCCCCCGGTTTGCCAAAAGAGAAGATGCCGAAGAGAGGGAAACAACTGCACCACTTCTTGCCCTTAGCATTCTTTCAATAACAGGACGTGTCATGTTATAAAAACCATTAAGGCTTGTGTCGACAACCGCCTGCCAGCTTTCCGGCTCCATCATCAGAAACAAACCGTCTTTAATGATTCCCGCGTTATTTACCAGTACATCTATCCGGCCTAATCTTTCCATTACATCGGCTATAACCTCTTCGGTTCTTTGCCCGTCCCGCACATCAAAACCATACACTTCACCGTTGCCCGACACTTTCTCCACCATATTCAGAGTTTGCCCGGCACTCTCTTTATCAGACAAATAATTAATAACGACATAATACCCCTTAGCCGCAAGCTCTACTGCGATGGCACGTCCTATTCCTTTAGCAGCACCAGTGACAATGGCAACCCGTCTTACATTCCTTTCTTTCATTTTCTTTTTTATCTCCTGGCACTCATTTACATTTGATATAATTGGAGAATTATCTCTCCAATCACCTCCCCCTGTAGAGTAACAACAGCAGAGACTTCCCGCAATCTATCGTAATTATGAATATTTTCTGACCGCGTTTGCACAATCATCCCCATAGCTATGCTTTGCACATGAAATCGCGCCCTTTTTATCCCGACGAGCCACCCCATCTTGCTTGAATCGATACCCTTTTCCTGTATGCGGTCCAGCCCGTTACAGACACCTGCTGTCTGGGCAGCCAATTCCACCATAATTAGAGGCTGAACACTTTTTCCATCAGTTAAAGGAAAAGATGGTTTAATGAGAGTAGTGGTTACGGCACAGTTCTCGTCCGCTTCTACTATGGAATCAATCAACAGCATTTTGCCGCGATGGGGAAGAATATCTTCGAGAGTGTAGTGTGTTAATTCAGAGGTCATGACTAATATATTAAGGCTCCTGTGATTTCAATGAGCCAACATACCACGCCTTGGAAAAGACGTCAAAAACGAAGAGAACAAAAGAAGAAGAGACAGCACCGACGAAGTAACAGTGCTGTCTCTTGCGTGAAAAAAATAAAAGAAACACCCGTGAGAGCTTTTTTAAATCAAACCTTATAATTCGGCATTACACCTTAAACTTCCCTACAACAACAGACAATTTTCCAGAAAGAGCCTTCAACTCATTGGCGTTCTCGCTCACCTGAATACTGCTACTATAAAGTTCTCTGGCTGCCTGACCGACTTCGGCAATATCAGAGGCGACTTCACCGGTGACCGACGATGCCTGGGCAACATTTTCATTAACCTCCTGAATCCCGATGGATGCTTGAGAAACATTATCGGCTATTTCCTGTGTTGCCGAAGCCTGTTCGTCAACGGTCACCGAGACAACGGACACCATTTCACTGACTTCACCTATGACTCCGGTGATTTCAGTTATATCATCAACTGCGCCCTTACTTGCTTTCTGGATCTTACTGATTTTCCCTTTGATTTCATTTGTAGCCTCTGCCGTCTGTTTGGCAAGTTCTTTGATTTCATTAGCTACCACAGCAAAACCCTTCCCGGCTTCCCCTGCCCTGGCCGCTTCAATAGTTGCATTTAATGCCAGCAGGTTGGTTTGCTCGGAAATTTCTGTGATTGACTCTGTCACCTTGCCAACCTCCTGAGCCGCACCACCCAATTCATGAATCTGTGCTGATGCCTTTTCGGATTGAGTAACAGCGGTATTGGTGATTGCACTTGTCTTTTCAGTGTTTGATGCAATTTCTGTGATGGTAGCCGACATCTCTTCTGCTGCTGCAGCAACCATATTAACATTGACAGATGTTTCTTCAGAAGCAGCAGAAACTGATTCCATATTTACACTCATTTCCTCCGCCGCTGCCGCCACAGTCTGCGCTCGTCCGGTTGTCTCTTCAGAATTGGCAGACATTTCCTCGGAAAGATTCGAAAGCTTGTTTGAAGTAGTATTGAGCGTTTCAACACCCTGCTTAACGTCCTGGATTAACACACATAAACTCGAAGACATCTTGTTTAAGGCTGTAATCATCAATCCGACTTCATCTTTTTGTTGTATATCTACACTTTGCAGCAAGTCTCCCTGCTGAACCGAGTGAATAAGCTGCACGGCTTTCTGTAGAGGCACTGTAATTGCGCGGGTAATAAGAAATCCAAGACACAAACAAGCAATAAGACCGCCAAACAGCAGTGCCCACATCATCCTGGTCAACGATGCGTACATTTCCAGTACGATATCCTCATCCTGTATTGTAAGTTTATCCTGATCCTTTGCCATAGCACTCAGCAAAGTAACCAGTTTTGCACCTCTCGATGCTGCTTTTGTAGCAAGAAGATCGTTAGCACGATTCCAATCTTTCCCTTCTCTACTGGCAAACATCCTGGCTGGCAGTGGGACAAATTTTTCCCGAGCCTGGCTGAAACGATTAAAGGCCTTCGCCTGCTCGGAAGTAAGAAGATGTGACGATCTTTGAAGATCTTTGAATCGTTTACTGTTTTTAGCCCAGAGTGTATCAAACTGATCCTTAAATTTACTGTTCCCAGAGAGGAGGTATGCTCTGATAGCGGCCAAACCAAGCCCGGTTGTTCCCCGAACATCAGCCATAATTCCAAGAAGGTTCTTTCTCTCCGGTGTTCCAGGAAGTTTCTTCTCAAGATCAATTATTACAGTAATCTGGCTACTCATCAATGCTGCCTGCGGGGCCGCATCGGTGAGCAAAATCTGCACGGAAGGAATATTCTCTGCACGTTGAGCAATGTTTTCTATTTCCTTTTGTGCCTGTTTAAACTCTACAATCAGACTTGCAATCTCGTTTAGACGTTCGACATTTTTGGGATTAGTCCAATTAGCCGAAAATGTTTCCAAGATTTTCAGGGATGGCTCAATTTCCTCCTCCCATGCGTAATCCCGCTCAGTTTTAAACTTTTCCTTGCCCAATATCATCCACCCTCGTAGGGCAGCAAGGCTGTGATTGAGCCCATTCAGCATCATCAAACTGGCTCGTGCTGTCGGAGCCCGCAGGTTCGCAATTCTATGATTGACCTCCTTCACATGGCTAACCTTGTTGATGGTAGTCAAAACGATAATGACAAGAACAAGCCCCATGATGGCATAGCCACCACCAATTTTTATTCCTACTTTTAGGTTGTTAAGCATACTGTCTCCCATAAAAAAGTGTCCATTTCATTTATTGTTTCACACTTTTTCAAGAAAGAACAGGATTTCTTTTTCACATTCAGAGAATGTAAATTGAACAAAAAAAGCATCCTGGAGTATTCCAGAAAGCCAACAGGGGAGAGCCTGTCATTCAGTGCGGGTCTTCTCTACTGCAGCTCGAACCGAAAGAGGATATGGGTGCCGGTCGCGAAGAAATATGGGCATATTATTTCTGGCATTTCTGGCAGCCGACATGCTTGGATACACGCCATAAAACACTAAGAGTACAGGTGGTTCAGATGATTGAGTTAACACTACCAACTTATCCGACACCGCCTGATATTCCGGTTGCGAAAAGATTTTTCTCACATTTTCCTCTGCCCGATCGGAGAGCAAGGACATAAGTTGAATAGTAAACCTGGAATCATCCTCACCATCCATCCAACTTTCACCAGCCACAGAAGCTCTTTCAAGCACTTGGTTTTGTGGATCATTAAAGAGTAGAGTATTTGCAATTGATTTTTTTTCTTCCTTCACAGGAAACTGTTTCTTCTTACTTGCTACAATCCGGTAATCTCCTGCAATCGACTTCTGCTCCATCAATATTTTACTCTGAGTGGTCAATTCCGGAACATCCTGGGAAAACGTTTTTGTCTCCACAATTTCCACAGGTGAAATCTCCAATGGTGTTTGCTGCTCAAGGACCACAGGTTTACTGATCACAGATGCGGGGACAACTGGAGTTTCCTCTACCTGTTTCTTCTCCTTCACTCGAGCAGTTTCTAAAACAGGCCCGGATGCCATTTCTTTTACGACAACGGGAACCATCTGTTTCTTCTGCTCCACCACTCCCTCTTCTTCGTTCTCCTGCTGTGGCAAGGGAGTCACTGGCACGGGGCTACTCTTCTTCAACTGTTCATTACCGACAAATTCTTCCTCGTTTTCACCATTAAAAAAGAATGCCAACAATGCCACAGCCAAAAACAAAGCTCCGATAAAAACATACTTGGGAGCTACGGGTATTCTAGAGAATATAGTATTTCTTGAAACAATCGGCCTACTATCCTCCGCATCATCTTTCACATGGTCAAGAAGGACAAGAAACGAATTTTCGTCACTGGAAGCCTGGAGAGATTTATCCGCATAACGATTAATCTTCCGCAGGTTCCCTCCAGTCAATGCTGAAATCCCTATGGCGGCCTCTTTGGTAAATACTTCCTTATCAGAAGTTCCACTGGATTCCCGAATACGGGAGTTCAAGTACGTCCAGATGTCATGTTCACTCAAGGGGGACAAAAAAAACTTCTTTTCAACAATCTCTTTAAAATTACACAGATCCAACTGAGACATGTTTACTTCAATGCTTTCTCTCCCGACAAGAAGCACCTGCACCCCCCCACCTTGTGCTTTTACGTCATCAAGAATTTTTCGAATTCTTTCCAGGGTTGCCAGATAAAGAGTTTCGGCCTCATCACAAATAAGCAGTAGACCTGTTCCGTTTTTCCGTAATGACTTTGCAAGATCCAGGAATATTTTTTTTGCATCAGTTCGCGTTGCAGCGGCCGGATATACGATATTGTTTTCCTGTGCAACAACACGGACAATATCCTCAAAGGATTCAACCCGAGAAGGTATAAAAACAACGGCCCCCTTCGTTTCCCATTGCTCCTGAACCATTTTGCAGATCATTGTTTTTCCACTTCCTTCTTCACCAATCAAAGTAACAAGCTCTGCTTTCTCGATAAGGGCTTTCTTGATATCAGCGAAGACTTCTCCTCGCCCCGCACCAGAGAAAAAATATTCTGTACTATATGCTTCCTGAAAAGGAAGCGATTTATCGGTCTTTTGTTCGACGTCCATTATCATCAACCATTATTACTGTTTATTGCTGCAGCACCACCAAACACCGGCATTTCAGTCGTGCACTTACAACTCATTTTGTTAAGAAAAAAGAAGAAATACTCCTAAAAAAATCAAAGTACCATTACAATATACATTATTTTGGTATCATAATTCTGGAAATCTTCTATGCTAACCTGACTTCCTCGAAAAGTCGGAAATTGACCACGTATATTTAAAATCTATACAGAACAGAAACTCTATTCAAGAGAATTATACTCATGCTTATCCCTTTATTGCTCAGTATCATTTTTCTCCTGGCAGGTTTTGTCCAAGGCGTCAGCGGTTTTGGATCAGCGCTAGTGGCTATTCCTCTGCTCTGCTTTGTAATCGATATCAAATCAGCGGTTCCACTTTGTATTTTAAACTCCCTTGTGATTACAACCTACCTTTCCCTACAGATGCGCAAGCACCTCGAAATTCATAAAATCATTCCTCTTTGCCTAGCTGCCGTCCCTGGTATTATTGCTGGATCAACTATTCTTAAGCAGGTAAGTTCCACCATTATCAGGGTAGGCCTTGGGAGCATGTTAATCGCTTATTCCCTGTTCAGCCTATTCACTAAGCCCACCCCTAAGAAACTGCATAAAGGATGGGCCTGGGTTGCAGGCTTCCTTTCAGGGGCTATTGGTGCAGCATTCAGCGCTGGCGGCCCCCCCACTATCATTTACACAACGCTGAATGACTGGGAGAAAGACACCATTAAAGCAACACTTAGTGCCTTCTTTCTTTTCAATTCTTACCTGATAGCTATTGTTCACACATTAAGCGGGCTGACAACTGTCGAAATTTTTACCTATTTTATGATCTCCGCGCCTTTTAGTCTATTGGGTACCGTCCTTGGTTCCATTTGTTATGGAAAAATTCCGCGAGATCGTTATTTACAGATCATATTTACCTTTCTCACTGGAATGGGTATTATGATGATACTGAGTGACTGAACACATCAATCCTGAATATGCTCCTTGATGACCCCATAAAAAGGCTGCCTTTTTGAAAGCTCAGAAGGAATGAGGTTGCATTTATATGAATGAAATCTTTTCACATTATCGTTTAATTGCTATTTCCATTTGGCTTCTTGCTGTTACGGCCTCATGGACATGGAATACTATTGACGATTTTCGTGAAAAAAATTCCATCGCACAGGTTACTGCTCGCGCCTTTTTTGAACAAATAGTCGCATCAAGAGACTGGAATCTCATGCATGGCGGCGTCTATGTCTACACAACACATTCCAGTCCTCCCAACCCATATCTTCCTAAAGAAAAACGATATATTCGTGATGAGAACGGAACCAGGCTCACACTGATAAATCCTTCATACATGACCAGACAGATTGCTGAAATCAGCAAGAAGAAAGGACAAGTTGAATTTCACATTACCAGTCTGAATACCCTGCGCCCAGAAAATGCTCCCTACCCATGGGAGAAACCATGGCTTGAGGCCTTTAACAATGGAAGCCTTGAAGAAAGCGGTTTCACAAAAATTGATGGAAAAACAATTTATCGATACATGGCTCCACTTTTCCACCGGCAATCCTGTTTATCCTGTCATCCACCTCCTAATCAGGTGAACGAAACTGTTCGGGGGGCGATTTCATTAAGTATTCCCATTCCTTTTCAGAAATCTCCCTGGCCACTTTTTCTCAGCCATCTGTTTGTTGCAATAACCGGAATAATTGGGATCCTCTTTTTCGGTCAACGGTTGGCCGGGAGTAGAAGGAAAATCATCAAAAGCAAAAACCAGCTTGAATTGGAAGTCGAGGAACGAAAGCAGACTGAAAAAGAGCTTCTCAGTATAAAAAATAATTTGGAAGCCATCGTTAAAAAACGTACGACAGAATTGCTAAAGATCAACAATGTACTTGACAACAAAATTAAGGAACAACAAAAAATTGAAACCTCACTTGTCGCCATTAATGATGAATTTATCCAAATTTTCAATAGTGCCCCAGATGGAATGCGTGTTATTGACAGAAACTTCAATGTAATACGTGCTAATCATGCCTACTGTAAAATCACAAAGAAACCAATAAAAGAGATTCAGGGCAAGAAGTGTTACCAGACGCTCTCCGGAAAACCATGTCATACTATCCATTGTCCACTTACCCGGATAATCCGTGGAGAAAAACGGGTCGAGCTAGAAGTCTTGAAAATTCGGACAGATGGTACAGAAGTCCCCTGCATTGTAACGGCTACTCCATTTAGAAAACCTGATGGAGAACGAACTGGAATAATTGAGGTTACACGCGATATCAGTAGCTGGAAGGAAATTGAAAAATCCCTGTCGGCCACGGCTGAACGACTAAAGCGAAGGAATATGGAACTAGAAGATTTTGCCCATGTTATCTCCCATGACCTCCAGGAGCCTTTGATGCTCATCCAGGTCTTCAGTGACAGGATTCGTAAAAAATACACCGATGTTCTACCGAAAAAAGGAATCTCCTACCTGGAACAGATAGAAAAATCCAGTTGTCGTATGCAAAATCTTATCGATGGTCTTCTCAGTTACTCCAGAGTCAGTAGGAAAAACACTCCCTTCGAGTTAGTTAAATTACACGCAACTATTGATTCAGTCCTTGATGATCTGGCAGTCAAGATTGAACAAACTCATGCCGCCATTCATATTGACAACAATCTTGGCACACTGGAAGCCGACCCTCTGCAACTCCGTCAGCTCTTCCAAAATATAATTAGCAACAGCCTGAAATACCACCATCACGACCGCCCTCCTGAAATTACAATCAAACGTATTCCCTTTCTCGAGCAGGAAAAACAACAAACTCATATCCGTTTCAGTGTGGAGGATAATGGTATAGGATTCAAAAATGAGAATAGTGATGTTATTTTTGACATTTTTCAACGACTCCATACAAGGCGAAAGCTTCAGGGAACTGGCATCGGCCTGTCAATATGCAAAAAAATTGTTGAACGTCATCAGGGAAGCATTACAGCTGAAGGAGTTCCTGGACAAGGAGCAACGTTTGTCATCACTCTCCCATTACATCAAGAACAGTGCTCTCGTGAAAATGAACCGAGCGACACACTGATCACCGATTCTATGAACCGCAACTGACGCTTCCTCTTTTGTTTAAAAAACTGGTATTTATACCTATTGACCCCTCCCAAACTGCCCGGTATCTTATGGAGTGCGGAATGATGAAATACCGCTGAGAAAAAAAGCAATCAACATACTGCCTTCCACCACAGGCCAAACCATGAACGTAACAAAAGAACGACGACAATTCACACGCTTCCGGCCAAAGGATGGAACCATGGCCGTTAGCCGACATGTTTTAGGCCCAATTATTAACATCAGTATGGCAGGTCTTAGCTTTCGATATATGAACGAAACCAGCAACGGAGAGGTGCCAAACACACTCGGTATTTTCCTGGGCTCAGACAACATTCTCATTGAGGATCTGAATACGGAAATCATCTCCGACGAGATAATATCCAATAGATCTACGTTCCTACAAACATCCACCAGGCAACGCTCCATCAAATTCACCAACCTGACCGAGGGACAACGTGAAAAGCTGGAAGAATTCATCAACAACAAAACAGTGGAAATGTGCTAACTCTCCTACTGCTCAACAGCTTTTCATTACCATACTCAAAGCCTTAATTGACAAGCTAACCGCTTCCCGTTAAGTTGGCTTATGCCGATTTTCCAGCTTAGTGATGTTCCAACTTTCCCAGACCCGAGACTAGCAGAGGACAATGGTCTTCTTGCCGTAGGCGGAGACCTCTCTATAAAAAGATTACTGGCAGCATACTCGAGAGGAATTTTCCCTTGGTATTCGCAAGGAGATCCCCCTCTTTGGTGGTTCACCAGTCCTCGGCTTGTATTATTTCCAGAGGAATTCAAAGTCTCAAAACGACTGGCGAGAACCCTGAGAAATACTGACTTCTGCATTACCTTCGATACTGATTTCGCTTCTGTGATCAACGCCTGTGCTGACACAAGAACTAAACAGGGAAAAGACACTTGGATATGTGATGACATGAAAGAAGCCTATCTCAAGCTTCACCTGGCTGGATATGCACACTCAGTGGAATGTTGGCTGGACGGAGAATTGGCTGGTGGCCTTTACGGAGTCAAGCTTGGCAACGTTTTTTTTGGAGAGTCTATGTTTACCAGAGTCAGTAATGGATCAAAAGCTGCTTTGGTTGCATTCATAAAACGATCTATACAACAAAAGACAGCCATGATTGACTGTCAAATGACCACTGCTCATTTATTGAAATTTGGCGCTCGTGAAATAAGCGGATCTGAATTCCGGCAATTGTTAAACATTCATATACCTCCTATAACCCACAAAAACATTTAACACTCAAACTAATGACACAAACAATAGACATTGAACGTTGTGATGGCTGCGGAAAAACCAGTAAACTACAAGACACTCTTGGAAATGAGTTTTGTGAGGATTGCCTGGCATTGGCAAATGCCATTAAGGAAAAACCGGAAACTATCAAACAAATATGCAGTCTCATTAAATCTGATCTGCAAGACCAACCTGGAAGCACTCCAGACTCAACAACAAATCTTCAGGATCTCCCGGAAGTTCTCGATGCCATCAGGTATCGCACCAGAGACCGTGAACTCAACACATGGTATGTATCAGTCAGCGAGCTTGAAGGGAATCCTGTGGAAATATTTGCCTCCACCGCCTTCGACAGAGACGACCAGCTTCAGTCCCGCATATCCAACCTGACCACCATTACCCGACTGGTCTCACTAATTCTCAGAAATGTTTTTCTCGGAGAAGTACTCACCCTTGAGAAAACCATTAAACAGCTTCACAGAAGTTCCAGGCAGAAAAATGACCTTCCGGACATGCTAACCAACGTATTGCGTCGTTATGAAAAGAATATGGAGAGCCAAGAACCTGTCAAAGAGTAGGACAGAATGGTCGTTTACCTGTAAAACATGCAACTGATTTTGCTCAATATTCAAATTCCAGGGTGTACGGCAACGCTGATTTGTCCAAATACTGAAGGGTTTTTTTCAGTACATAGAGGTTTTTCACATTGAAAGTGATTTGCCAAGCCGATTTTGGAGTCGTTTTTTTGGACAAAAGGCTAATATCCAAGATTTCCATTTCTTCAGGAGCCATTGCGAAGAGCAGCATGATTCGCTTCCTGGTTGCAGCCAACACAACCAGCGACTGTCTTTTTTCAACTATTGTTTCTCGAAGTTTCCAGCGAACCTCTACGACATCATCGCGCTGAAACCTCACCTTTTTCATTTGTGGACAATGTTTATGGTGAATGGAAAGCCCTCTTTTAGTTGGGAATCCCAGCAAACCTTTATCCGTTGGATTTGGTTTACAACATGCAGATATTTTGATCGTTGCAGAATCCAACTCTCTCAAATCCACTCGATTGAAATGCCCTGTCGGATCAACAAGAAAGGATCTCCCCTGATAAAAGTTGTCCTTAATATTTCGCACCAACACTGACAAGCGTAATTGGCCTTCTCCCACGAGTATAAAGAGTTCATCAATAGTCGAAACATCGAAATGTTTGAGTACCTTTTGCATCCCATCCCGATACAACAAGTCAAAGGACAGTCCATTCTTCAGCATTTCCTGGGTAACAATTGAGCAACCGATTTTTTTGGACAGTAACTGCCTGCGAAGACGGAAAGCTTTTGAAAGCTCTGCCCTTGCACGAGGAGTTCGGCAAAACTCAAGCATGGAGGGTTGAAATTGCAAGGGATACTCTGCACACAGGATACGAATCACATCTCCATCACGAAGCGTGTGCTCACTTCTACACTTCTTACTTCCGACCATTGCTCCGGTACAGCTGTGACCGACATCCGTATGAACCCTAAAAGCGAAATCAAGTACAGTAGACTTCGCAGGCAAACAGAAAAGATCCCCAGCCGGGGTATAGGTGTAAATTTCTTTTTTTCCACTAGCGGCAATAACTTCTCGATAAGCTCCCACCTCGTCTGATCCGATCACATCGAATAATTCCTGTATCTCTCGAATAAAACGACGTTGATTGTTACTTTTAGAACTCCAGTCCTTAAATAAGCCACGCTGCGCTCGACGCTCCATGTCTTTGGTTCGTATTTTAAACAGGATTTTTTTACCCTTAACCATAGTTCTTACATGCAACCCCTGGTACCCTGTAGGCTTTGCATTCGCTATAAAATCACGCATGGTTCTTGGAATAGGGGGAAATGTTTTATTTAAAATCCCCAACATGGAATAACAGCTCTGGCGATCGTCCACCACGACAAGTATCTCAAGAGGATTATCTATTTCCTTTCTTAAAATGTGATTGGACGAATCGTAATATGCCCAAAGTCCCTTCGCCCGCGCCGTAACATCTGCATTCAACCACACATCACGGGTACTTTGGCTGAGTGATTCTACAATATCTGTAATCTCTGGAGAATTTTTAAACCTCCGAATCTGACCAAGCAACTTTGCGCCTTGTTTGGGGAATTTATAGGATAAAGCAAGATTGTACATCTCCCGTTTGAGATTGAACAAGCCAAACACCGTAGCTAAGGGTGCATATATATCCAGTGTTTCGGCGGCTATTTTCTGACGCTTACGATTAGGCATCGCAGCAAGAGTTCGCAAATTATGCAAGCGATCAGCAAGCTTCACCAGCATCACTTCAGGACGTAATGCTGCTCCTGAAAATATTTTCCTATGTACCCTTTTACTTAACGTCTGTTTATCACTCGAATCTTTTGTAACTTTGGTACATCCTTCTACAATTGCCGCGACATAAGAACCAAACTTTTCTTCAACAAGAGGGGTGGTGACCTCTGCCACATCCTCAACTGTATCATGAAGAAGCGCAGCAGCCAGAATTTCAGAATCCAAAACGTCCATTTCTTCTGCTAATATTTTTGCAACAGAACAGGGATGCATGATGTAGGCCTCACCTGTTCTTCGCCATTGGTCATCATGAGCCTCTACAGCAAAGTCGAGGGAATCCCAGAACACATGGGTTTCGCGGCCAGAGCCAATCAGTTGTTTCATCTGGCTGCGATACAATTCAAGGTCGAAAGGAATATGTTGCATACTAAGACAAAAACCCCGTTATTATATTAAGATCCAGTTAAGGAGTTATGAATTTCTTTGCTTTTCAAGCAATCGTGACTATCCTACCCGACAGACATTGAATGAAGAAGTACAATAAACCAGGGAGCGCTGTGCAAACCTCTTCTTCTCTCTACCATAACAAACCAACATACTCCCAAAAGAATAAAAAACATAATGCAAAGAAAAAAACGATATAAATCAAAGAAGAACTCAAAAAAACATGCCCGCGGTGTCAAGAAACACCTCTTGAAGTCAAGGGACAACGTCCTGTATCATCAAATACTTACCCTTTTGTATGGAGCCGGATCCCCCCTCCATTACAAAGATATTTTCAAATATCTTGAATTGCCACTCTCACTGCGAAAACCTTTACAAAAACTTCTGCTACAACTCAGCAGTGAAAAAATACTGGTACAGACCGACAAAAACACGTACAAACCCGGCCCCAAACATGGGCTGGTCGAGGGAGTTGTGGATCAGAATGCAAAAGGGTTTGGTTTTGTCAGTAAACTCAGTTCAAAACTTGGCCCTGTAAAATATTCAAGAGACCCTTTTCTTTCTCCAACCAACATTGGCAGTGCACTCCATGGAGACAACGTTCTTATCAGAGTCTTCAAAGTAAAGAAAGATGGCCGTCCGGAAGCAGAAGTGGTTTCCATTTTAGGGCGTAGCCGGGAACAACTGACGGGTTTTGTCAGTATCCAAACAAATCAGGTCATAGTATATCCTGAAGATCCCAGGTATCCCTTCACCATCACACTTGAAGAAACCCTGCCAGAAAAGCTAAATGATGGAGATGCAGTAATCGTTAAGCTCGATGGGGAAAGTAAAAACGGGCGACAACAACCAGGGAAACTGTTAGAGATACTTGGCAATCCTGATTCAGTGGATGTTCAGATGCGAATCGTCATAGAAAAGCATAATCTGCCACATGTTTTCAACAAGGAGACCCTGGCAGAAGCTGAAGCCATATCAGAGACAATCAAAGCATCAAAGGAACGACTGGATCTTCGTAAAATCCAACACGTAACAATTGATGGAGAGACAGCCAAGGACTATGATGACGCAATAGCTGTACAAAAGAAACGTAACGGCTTCCGTCTCTATGTTTCCATTGCCGATGTCAGCCATTATGTACAACCGGGAAGCGAACTCGATAAAGAAGCGTTCCTTCGTGGAACATCTATATATTTTCCAGGACGCGTCATTCCTATGTTACCGGAACGCCTTTCAAACGGATTATGCAGTTTAGTTCCCGATGAAGACAGGTTTGCTTTTACTGCCATTCTCGATTTTGACAGAAAGGGACACCTGAAAAAGAAAGACTTCACAAAATCTATAATTCGTAGCGCACAAAGGTTCACCTATACAACCGTTCGTCAAATTCTGATCGACAAAAAACCTGAGATTCGACGAGCACACAAACCTTTTCTCACTCCACTTAAGTGGGCAGGAGAGTTGGCTAAAGAACTTATGCATTTACGGGAACAGCGTGGATCCATTGGCTTTACCATACCAGAGCCATTTATGGAACTTGACGATCAGGGAAAAATTTCCTCCATCAGCCGCACCGAAAGGAACTTTGCCCACAAGATGATTGAAGAATTCATGCTTGCTGCAAATGAGGCTGTTGCAGAAACATTTACTGAAAACAATCTCGAAGGTCTCTATCGTATCCACGAACGTCCATCACCCGAAAAAATACAAGAATTTGTTGAATTTGGCCATTCTTTAGGTATCGACCTCCCCCCCCTGCGACAGGACCCCGATTGGTTTGGACAAGTTCTTAATCTAGTCAAAAATTCGCCCAAAGAATACGTTATCAATAATCTTCTCCTGAGAACCATGCAACAGGCACGTTATGATGAAAAAAACGTAGGTCACTTTGGGCTTGCTGCAACAGATTACACTCATTTCACATCACCCATTCGCCGCTACCCTGATCTTACCGTCCACAGAACCCTGCAACACTTCCTACAACGTACCACCAAGGTGAAAATCAGGAAGAAAGAAGCCAAAAGCCTACACTCCACCAAAGAGATGGGGCCCATTCTGTCCACTCGTGAGCGGGTAGCCATAACGGCAGAACGTGAAATGAATGACAGACTGAAAGTTCGCTATATGCACAACAAGATAGGAGAAACCTTTCAGTCAGTTATATCTGGCGTTACCGGTTCTGCCATTTTTGTAGAACTTCTCGACCTCTTTGTCAGTGGTGGAATATCCCTCACATCCCTTAAAGACGACTATTATATTTTCGATGGAAAGCATCATCGGCTCAAAGGAAAACACAGCGGAAGATCCTTTCAACTTGGAGATCTTATTCCAGTTGTCCTCCTTGATGTCGATCTGCGTAGAAATCGTATTTACTTTAGCCCGGCCGTAACTGAAAAAGATCAAATAGAATTGGAGTAAATAGCCGGGTTACAGCTAACCCCGTGCCAAATCCGCCCATTGTAAATGGTTGAATAGCACCCCAAATACGTTAGAATTCTTTTGACACTTGACTATGAGAAGTATTTCGCATAAAAAGATTGAGTAATAAAGAGTTTAACAAATTTATCATGTATTTTTCTGATTATTTTCAGGAGGGTCGGTAATAATGGAAACAGACTGGATCACGACACTAATCGGAAATCCATTTGCAAAAGGACTCGCTATTGGTCTCCTTTTTAGTCTCTTTATTGCAGTACGCTCCTATCTGCGTCGTCGTGAAATCACCAGGGAGGTCAAGAGATTACGTACCCATCTTCACACCAAACTTGAGATTGATTCAGAGGAAAATGAACGCCGTAAGCAAGAATTGGACAATATAAAAAAAGAACGGGACAACCTTCGTATTTCTGTCCAATCGCTTAATCAAAAACCAGGTCGCAAAGAAATTCGTCAATACTATATTTACCAGACAGCACTGGATATGATGTTTGAAAAGGCACCAGGTTTTGCTCCTGCCTGGCAAATAACCCTCAAAGAAGCAGAACTCCTTTTCGAGAAATCGGAAAAAGGTGTATTCCCACTGCTGAAACGCCTCATGCCAACTACCCCTGGGAAGCAGATCGCTGAATATGAAAAATTGAGCAGGGTTTCTTTTGAAGACGGGACGGCTAAATGACAACCTGACTTAATACGCATATCGTCCCAACCAAGCCATTTCAGAAGCGGCCATAAAACAGTAGATAATGTTTTATGGCCGCTCTTTGCTTTCTCCCACCATAATCCACAGTACAATGTCAACGACTCAACGCCTTCTTGATAATATTGCCGTAGTTCTGGTAAATCCTAAATACCCGGAAAACATCGGATCTGCAGCACGGGCAGCGTGGAATATGGGGATTACACGACTCATTACGGTCGCAAACGAATATCCCGACCATGAACGCATGACACGACTTGCAACCCACAATGCTACACATCTTATAGACAAGATGGAGTTTCACGAAAATTTGAGAGATGCCCTGAAACCCTTTTCCCAGATAATAGGTACAACAGCCAGAAAAGGCAGACACCGTACACAGGGAAACAGCCCCCGTGAAATCATGCAAATCATTCTTCCCATGTTGAAGGAAAACCAGGTTGCCTTTCTTTTTGGAGCCGAGGATCGTGGACTCACCAATGATGACTTAAAATACTGCCAGCTCCGTTCAGCCATCCCAACAGCAGATTTCTCCTCACTCAACCTGGCACAAGCTGTCGCCATTCATTGCTACGAGATCTACCACGCTGTCGTTCACGACCCAAAAGACATTCAAGCAAACCCCACCATTGCAACATCTTACGAAGTAGAACACATGTATGACTATATGGAACACAGCCTCCAGCAGATCCATTTCCTACACGACAAAAGTCATGAATATTACATGCGGAATCTCAGACAATTTTTTGGGCGATTACAACTTCAATCAAAAGAGACTAAGCTTTTACAAAGCATCTTTCGACAATTTCTGTCCTATAAGAAAAATGACGCCCAACCATAATCCTCCTGCCATTCCTGAGACCACTAACAACAAAAAACGTAATACAGTGGCATTTTTGTAAGACAGTTTCTCATATGGAAAACCTCCCTGGAGTGATACTTCATCAGTATTCACTATAAACAACAACAAATTCACAACACAGCAGATCACCGCTCAATTTATTATGACCTTGGCACTATTTTCGCATTAGATTGTTCATAATAGAGAGACATTAACAATTGGTGAGAAAATGATATCCGCTGTAAACTCTGCACTCTCAGGGCTCCAGGCATTTGGCAACAAAATCAATTCAAACGCCAACAACGTTGCCAATGTGTCCTCAGAGGGTTACAAGAAAACGCGTGTTACTTTGTCAAACAGGGCCCCAGAAGGTGTGAAGGCTTCTGTTGAGACAATAGACAGTCCAGGCAACATGAGACTTGAAGACACAAACAATGGAAGGACAATGGTTGAGCTTTCAAATGTTGAGTTAAGCGAAGAGATACCAGATTCACAAGTAAACAGTCGCTTTTACCAGGCTAACTTAAAAACTCTACAGACAGCAGATAAAATGACCAGCAGTCTGTTAGATATAAAAGTTTAGAAACCTACGCAACTTTTTACAGCCCCCCCCAAAAAAGCCTGCCTATTCAGGCTAGTTCTCCTCTACCCGTTGCAGCGGACAATTGGTGCAGCGGGGTTTTTTCTTTTTACAAAACTCCTTGGCGACTGTGACAATTAGAGCATGATACTCATTAAAAAGTGCTTCGTCTTCTGGCAACTTGTCCAAAAATGCCTGCTGCAAAGAGTCATAATCCGCATTTTCATCAACTAGCTGATGACGGGAAAATATCCTATGAGTATACGTATCGATGACAAAAACCGGTTTCCTGGCAGCATACAGAAGAATAGAATCTGCAGTTTCAGGCCCCACACCATTCACTTTCAGCAAGTTTTTCCTCGATTCTTCTAGACTGTCCTCAAACAGAAAGGAGAGTTCTCCTTCATAACAATCTACAATCATCTGCAACAGGTTTTTTAGCCTCCGTGCCTTAACATTATAGTACCCTGCCGGACGGATGTACTCAGCAAGCATGGAGACATCCATTGACTGAATCCCAGAAAAAGACAGCCGATCACCATCCTTCAAATTAGCAATGGCCTTCTCCACATTTCCCCAATTCGTATTCTGGGTCAACACAGCACCAACCATAATTTCAAGAGCAGTTTCACCAGGCCACCAGTTTTGCTGGCCGTAATGAGCTGACAGTCTATCAAAAACCCGCAAAAACAGGTTGTTATTTTCCCGTTGCATTCTGTCCAGTTGGCTTTTCATTTTCTATTCCACTCAGACATTCAAACGTCTCCAAGACAGATTCCAATATCTCTGGCAGTAAGAACCTTGTCACTTTCCATTTTTACTTTTTTCCTTGATTTCACTGCATCCTCAAGAGGTACCGAGGTCATATGGGGAGTAGCCAGGGCAACCATATGACCAAAGACTCCCCTCTCTACCAGCCGAATAGCTGCTGCACCAAAACGCATGGCTAACAAACGATCAAATGTAGTGGGTGACCCTCCACGCTGTAAATGTCCTAGAACCAGTGATCTGGTATCTTTACCCGTTCTCTCCCGGATTTCTGACGCCACCCACTCTCCAATCCCTCCAAGAAGTAACTCACTACGCCCCAATTCTCCATTTCCTTTACTTATAACTTCCCCACCCATGGCCGTTGCGCCTTCGGCTACTACCACAATTGCGTAATCTTTCTCACGGAGTGCGTTGTCCATGATTTTTTCACAGACAATCTCCATGTCAAAAGGAATTTCAGGGATTAAAATAACATCTGCACCTCCAGAAATACCTGAATACAAGGCAATCCATCCGGAATCCCGTCCCATAACCTCTACGACCATTACCCTGTCATGTGATTTGGCCGTGGAATGGAGTTTATCCAATGCTTCTGTAGCAGTGGAAACAGCTGTATCAAAACCGAAGGTACGATCGGTAGACTCAAGATCATTATCAATAGTTTTGGGAACCCCAATTACAGGCATCCCCTTCTCAGAAAACTTCCTGGCTATCTCCAGACTTCCATCGCCACCAATAGCTATATGACAATCGAACCCCATACGCCTAAAATTATGAAGTATTTTATCAGATACATCCACATACTGAACTTCACCAGCCAAATTTTCTATCGGCCTGTTGAAAGGATCACCTTTATTAGTCGAGCCAATAATCGTGCCTCCCATAGAATATATTTCATCAACCTCTGCGATGCCCAAACGAACAAGTTCGTCCATATCAAGAAGCCCTTTGTACCCGCTACGACTACCATACACCTCCCAACCCCTTCTGTAACACGCACGAACAACGGCATAAATCACAGCATTGAGACCAGGGGCATCACCGCCGCCTGTAGAAATTACAATTTTTTTCATAGAGTATACCTTTTCCCTTCAACATTAAGGATCAAACATGTACAAATCACAAAAACAGCGGAAGAAATGTTCAAACATGCCAATTACAATTTGTTTAAATGCATTAATTATATAAATAGTTTTATACCCTCAAAAAATGATTTTCACAAACAGAGATTGACTTCTCTTGGTGAATTATTATTGTTACATTGTGTCGTCATCATAGATGATGCAAAGAGTCAATTCTTATATCCGTTTTCATTAATGGATATCAACAACAGGCAAATAAATCAAAGGGAATTCCTTTGTTGCTTTTTCTTATTTCACAGGAGGTTTTCATGTCTGACTTTACAGTAACAGACCAGGCAATTGTTAAACTCAAGGAATACTTGGAGCAGAACAATATCAGTTCTGCCCTGCGCATTGCCTTGATGCAAGGTGGTTGATCTGGCCCTTCATTGGGATTGGCTCTGGATGAGCCAAAAGATAACGACAAGGTATACGACCAGGATGAACTCACATTTCTGGTAGAAGATGATCTAATGAATACTTGTGGCAGTATCAAGGTAGAGTTCATTGACGCTGGGCCTCGATCAGGTTTTGGAATCACATCCACCAACCCTATTAGTGGTAGCGGTGGAGGTTGTAGCTCCGGTTCCTGTGGATCTGGCGGTTGCGGCTGACGCAAAGTTGTTTTACCGAGTGGCAAATCCTTTAACTGGGTTTGCCACTTTTCTTTTCTCTCCCCTCTTTCCGTCCCTTCTTGCAATATTCTTGCCACAAGCATTGACAACTATCTCCTTCATCCTTAACATAATTATCAAATACGAGCAACAGCCGATAGTTACACTGCTTATTGGTATATTAAAATGCCCTAAATTTTACCAGCCGGGAGGAGCAACAGAATGCAATTCGACAAACTCACGATAAAATCGCAGGAAGCCATCCAGGAAGCGCAACAAATCGCTCAAAGCAACAACAACCAGGAAATCAAAACTGCCCACCTAGTAAAGGCAATTCTGGAGCAACCAGAAGGCGTTGTTGTCCCAGTCCTTCAAAAAATGGGCATCGAACCTTCAATGGTTCTTATGGAGACAGACAAGCTCATCCAATCCATCCCTCAGGTAAGTGGTAGCGGCGCCGGAGAAGTTTACCTTTCAAAGGATCTAAGGAAAATCATAGACGATTCTTTCAAAACAGCCAACCAGATGCAAGACGATTTTGTCAGTCAGGAACATCTCTTTCTGACGATCATTAGCAGTAGGAATTCAAACAGTGCCAAAATGCTAAAGCGTTTCGGCATCGATGAAAAAAGTTTCCTCAACGCACTCACAAGCATACGTGGCAATCAGCGCGTCACCGACCAGTATCCCGAAGAAAAATACCAGGCTCTAGAAAAATACGCACGCAACCTTACCGACGTTGCCAGACAGGGAAAGCTTGATCCCGTAATTGGACGAGACGAAGAAATCAGACGAATTATCCAGGTTCTTTCCAGACGGACAAAGAACAATCCAATCTTAATTGGTGAACCTGGCGTTGGCAAAACAGCCATAGCAGAAGGCCTGGCTCTCAGAATTGTCAGCGGTGACATTCCTGCCACTCTCGAAGGCAAACAGATAGTGTCACTTGACCTAGGAGCACTTATAGCTGGAGCCAAATACAGAGGAGAGTTTGAGGACAGACTCAAGGCTGTCCTCAAAGAGGTTGAGCAAAGAGCTGGAGAGATCATACTCTTTATAGATGAAATCCATACACTGGTTGGAGCAGGGGCCGCTGAAGGATCTATGGATGCTTCGAATATGTTAAAACCCGCTCTTGCCCGAGGTGATCTACACTGTATTGGTGCCACTACTATCGATGAGTACAGAAAGTACATTGAAAAAGATGCTGCCCTGGAACGAAGATTCCAACCCATTCATGTTCATGAGCCAAGTGAAGAAGACACCATTTCAATCCTTCGCGGGATCAAAGAAAAATATGAACTGCACCATGGAGTACGAATTCAGGACTCCGCCACTGTCGCTGCTGTGATTCTTTCAAGCCGATACATTACCGACCGCTTCCTCCCTGACAAAGCCATTGATCTCATTGATGAAACAGCCTCGAAGCTTCGTATTGAAATAGATTCAATGCCTGCTGAAATCGACAACCTTGAGAGAATCAAGATTAAACTAAAAATCGAGAAGGAGGCTCTAAAGAAGGAAACGGATAGCGCATCAAAAGTGCGCCTGAAGGAAATAAACAGAGAACTTGGTGAACTAAACGACGAACTCGCCGCCCTCAAGGGCCAATGGACTATTGAGCGCGACATAATACAGTCCATCCGTCAAGCTAAATCAGATATAGATGAAGCCAAAATAGAAGAACAAAAGGCAGAACGTGAAGGCAACCTCAGTAAAGCAGCAGAAATTCGATATGGAAAAATCGTAGAGTTGCAAAAAACCCTCGACATAGCCAATGCCAGACTTCAAGAAATTCAGCAAAAAGGACAAATGCTCAAAGAAGAAGTTGGCAGTGAGGATGTCGCAGCAGTTGTTGCCAAATGGACCGGAATACCTGTTGACAGATTACTCGAAGGTGAAAAAGACAAGCTAGTTCACGCAGAAGAGGCACTTGCCAAACGCGTTATTGGCCAAAAAGAAGCCATTCTGTCAGTAGCAAATGCTGTACGGCGTGCACGTGCTGGCCTTCAAGATCCCGATAGACCTCTTGGTTCCTTTATATTCCTTGGCCCCACTGGTGTCGGGAAGACTGAACTGGCACGAAGCCTAGCTGACTTTCTGTTTGATTCAGAGCAGGCCATGATTCGTATCGACATGTCAGAATTCATGGAGAAGCATTCTGTTGCGCGCCTTATAGGGGCTCCTCCTGGATACGTTGGCTACGACGAAGGAGGTTATCTAACTGAGGCCGTTCGCAGACGTCCCTACGCCGTGATCCTGCTTGACGAGATCGAAAAGGCTCATCCAGATGTGTTCAATGTATTGCTACAGGTTCTTGACGATGGCCGTATGACTGATGGAAAGGGAAGGACAGTTGATTTTAGAAACACCATAATGATCATGACATCAAATCTGGGTAGTGACCTGATCATGAAAATGGCCGAAAACCAGGAAAGTGAAAAAGACATCAGGGACCAGATCGAGGAAATTCTCCACCAGAAGTTCAAACCGGAATTCCTTAACAGAATCGACGAAACAATTATTTTCCACAGCCTTTCAAAGAATGACATGTCAGCAATAATCGACATCCAACTGGATCGCTTAAAGAAAAGAATGTTAACTCAGAAGCTTACCCTCGAGGTCAGTGATGCCTGCAAAAGCTTCCTGGTAGACAGTGGTTACAATCCATTGTATGGAGCAAGACCACTCAAAAGAGCGATACAACACCACATTGAAGACCCACTGGCGATGGAAATTCTGGAGGGAAAATTCGCAGAAGGTAGTGTCATCGAAGCCACAATTGAAGGAAGGATTGTGCACTTCAGCCTCAAATAACCAAGCCCAACAAGAGGAGGAATGCGGAACTATCATCGTTTTCCTCCTTTCTTTTTTAATCAAGATATGTTTGCATAATCTAGATTAACAATAGCGCAACAACCATTCAACCAGCCAAGCGGAGTAAAATATGGCCAGCGAAGTGAACGACATCACCATACAATATGAAGAGGACGACCAGGTACTTGTGAAAGAACTGGACAAAGAAATTCTGACCAAAGGCGCTTGGGCCACCATTGTTTTTCGCTACCAGAACTGGAGCCGTGCAAAAAAAGAATTTTCGAAAGAAATGTTCACCATCAGACGTTATCAAAAACGTAACGGAGAGTATCTTCCAAAATCCAAGTTCAACATATCGAGTGCCGACCAGGCAAAAAAGATAATCGCTACTCTCGGAAAATGGGTAAATGAGTAATTAAGGGAGAGGCACGTGTACTTCCCAGTGGCAGATATTGAGATTTCTCCTTTTATCCCTCCGCTTGTTGCATGTGTTATTTCTTTTTTTACCTCAATGGCAGGAGTTTCTGGGGCATTTCTCCTTCTTCCCTTTCAGGTTTCCATATTAGGATTCAACACCCCTGCAGTTAGTAGCACCAACCACCTGTTTAACATCATAGCCATTCCGGCTGGCATCTACCGATTTGTCAAGGAAGGAAGGATGCTCTGGCCTCTCACTTGGATTCTTATCCTCGGCACCCTTCCCGGACTCGTGGCAGGCATATTTATTCGAATCCGCTACCTCCCTTCCCCAGAAACATTTAAACTGTTTGTAGGATTCGTCCTATTATATATAGGCGCAAAACTTTGGATTGATCTTCTTAGTACCATACACCCATCATTAAACCCGACGCCTCCATCTGCTTTTAAAATAAGCGATTCTAAACTCAGCCTTAAAGCGCTAGATTTTACTTTCAATGACGAGCACTTTAGGGTCAACACAATATCCCTCATATGCCTCAGCATACTAGTAGGACTCATTGGTGGAATCTATGGCGTTGGGGGCGGTGCCATTATAGCACCATTCCTCGTAACATTTTACAAACTCCCCATCTATACAATTGCCGGTGCTAGTCTTATGAGCACCTTTATTACTTCTGCGATGGGTGTAGCTTTTTTTCAACTGGTATCTACAGCTACAATCGTCTCAGGACAGCAAATTGCCCCCGATTATCGCCTGGGAGTGCTCCTTGGCCTAGGAGGGATAGTAGGTATTTACTTTGGTGCAAAATGTCAGCGCTTCTTCCCAGCAAAGACGATCAAAACAATTCTAGCAATTATCCTTTTAACAACCTCCGTAAAGTACATTTTCTTCAATTAGAGAACAACGCCAGTTCAGTGATTTCAAGAATAGCGCCTGAAGATTCTCAAATAATGTCAATTTTTCCATTGACAGTCTCATCTGATTTGAGTAGTTTGCCGCGGTCGCTGAGTGAGGGAGGAGATGGCAACATCGACTTTCAACAATCGAC
>CAMZKT010000065.1 GCA_947311435.1 uncultured Desulfocapsa sp. | reverse complement strand
CTACTCTAGTTCGCAAGCCTGCTTGAACACATATAAAGCACTGCTGAACAGTTACAGTTCGGTGGTTTTGCTAATTTGGCAGTCCCACCTGAATAGTTACAAAAAGAAAAAAATTCTCTGTTATTATGAAATTTAAAATTTGCATTTGAGATAAACAATGGATCTTTCGGGGAAAACAGCCCTTGTACCAGGGGCATCACGACCCATCGGTAGAGCAATTGCCAGAAAACTGGGACAAGCAGGTGTTTATCTTATTCTCCCAACTTTCGACTGGCCTGAGTCTGTTTTAGAAATGGAGGAGGAATTCACAGATTCCGGTTTTCCCCATATGTCCATACCTGTCGATCTACGGTCTGAAGAGGAGGTAAAAGATCTTGTGGGACAGATCAGCAACCGCTTCACAAACATACACATTCTTGTAAACAATATAGAACGTGGAGGAATGCCCATCGTCCATGGAAGCTATGACCTTCCACACAATTCTCAGCAATGGGATTTGGAAATAGCCACCACCCTAAAAGCAAAATGGCTACTCTTCCACCATTTATTTCCCTTCATGCAATCCTCAAAGGAAGGGGTTATATTAAATATTACCTCCGTCTCAGGTATTCTTGGACGCAGTGGTGCAACCGCCCCTTTTTTTAACGATGCCTACAGCGCTGCAAACCGGGCGATTTCATCATTTACTGAATCTTGGGCGCGGGAAGCAGCACCTGCTGTTCGTGTCAACGAACTGATGCTTGGCTTAATTCAGACAAGACATGGTGAAGGCACTAGAGGGTGGGAAGAACTCAGTTACTTGGAAAAGGAATCAATTCATTCCCAATGTCTCCTGAAACGAACAGGTACTCCAGAGGAAGTTGCCACAGCAGCACTGTTCCTCATAAGAGATGCAGACTACATGACTGGCGCTGTGATAAGAATGGACGGCGGTATAACTTTGGGGAATAATAAGGTTCCCCAAATACCCAAGGGAATATTAGGTTAGGAATAATGGTAATACAATCTCTTTGCTTTTATTATTTATATATCAAGTGCCCAATCAGGAATATGCTTTAAAATATAATCCTGAAAGAATTCTTTTTTCTGATCCTTGGGAACATCTCCAACTGCTTTTTCCAATTCCTCAAAATCAAACCAGCAAACTTCACGATCAGCATGATTATAAACAGTCAGGATGCGCCTGTCCTGATTATGAATATCCTCTTCTTCCTGAATGGCTGCGACAATTTTTTTCGCCTCCTCAAGAGGGAGATATTGGACTTCTTCGCTCATCATCTTCTCCTTACACACAAGAAATGGGTGACCAAGACAATTCCTCGTCACCCATATTCCGTTTGATATTTTTCACAATATAAGGAATCGCTATGAGTAAGTTCTTCCTGGTAGCAAAACCAGCAGTGATTTATAGCTATTGCACCGCTGGATATCGATTAAGCAATAAAACTATAGTTCAAGCAGGTTTAACAACTGCTCCAGAACGAATACATCTAGTGCAAACACGAGCCCTCACGTTACTACCATTTTCTGCGACCATCCTAACTTTCTTTAAATTCGGCAACCAACGACGACGCGTTTTGTTGTGGGCATGCGAAACATTATTCCCGGTGGCAGGCCCTTTACCACAAATTTGACAAACTTTAGCCATGACACTATTCTCCTATATAAACAAGAAACCTGAAAGCAGAATATCCTTTTGTACAACATAAAATAATTTCGCATTCCACTTTTGCTGAACTCTCAATAATAATACATTACAAAACCTAGTGAACAAATATTTTACACGCCAAACACATATACGGACGCCCCAAAACGAGTTGTGCTTCTTGAAGATAGAGGCAACGCATAAAGTTAGGTGTTTCACGGCTCACTAGGATTCGAAAACAAAAAAAGCCTCCTTTTATACCTGATTCAAATTGGAATGGCAAGTGTTATTCCTCACACGTACCCTCTTTACTGTTTTCTTGGATTTAATAGCCTATCCCTTTGTATTCTTTTATTGACAGCTCTAATTCTTATTCTTATTCTATTGCCATTTCATGTTGCTTCTTCTTCGCTGGTTAAAGCTCTTTTCTATTCCTATTTCCAAACACAGAACTCCAAGGGTTCTGTTAGTTTCATCATTAAACTGGCCAGCACCCACCATAGAGCCACATACCCTTAAACAAATAGTACGTATATCAGAGACATTGATACTACCAACAACAACTCAACGCAGTCACAAGGCCAGAATGTTTACAAAGAACCCCTTCTTCAAATTCTTTTCTTCTGTAAAACTTGCACTCTCTACTCTCTGTCTTCTGTCGCTTACCTCGATCATAGGCACAGTAATTCCACAAAAAGAGAGCTCCAGTTGGTACATAGAAAACTATGGTGAATTCACTGCAAGCATTTTCCAAATACTTTCAGTTCCTGACATGTATAATTCTTGGTGGTTTCTTGGATTGCTCGGCGTTCTCTCTTTGAACCTAGTCATCTGTTCCATTGACCGTTTTCCTGGAGTTTGGAAGCAGATCAAGGCCGACAATCTCGCAATCGACCTCAAGCGACTCCCTAAAATGTCCCTTCAAAAAACATGGTCGTCAAATTTGAATATAGAAGACCTTAGGAAGGGACTTTCAACTATTATGACATCAAAAGGCTGGACAACAGAGGAACGCCAGCATGGGGATAACTTACTGCTTTTTTCTCAAAAAGGTGCCTTGAGCAGAGCTGGCGTATACGTAGTCCACACATCCATTCTTGTTATTTTTCTAGGGGCAATAATTGGTGAAATATTCGGCTTCAAGGCCTCTTTAATGCTGCCGGAAACCCATCAAACGAACATTGTCTATGAGACAGGAACAGGAACCCCTATAGAACTTGGATTTACTCTTCGCTGTGACCGCTTTGACATCGAATTCTATGACAACGGGATGCCTAAAGCGTACCGCTCAGACCTGGTAGTTACTGAAAATGGAATTAAAACTGACGAAAAATCGATAGTGGTTAATGACCCGTTAAAATACAATGGACTTACTTTTTACCAATCCAGTTACCAGGGCTACCAAGATTTCTTATTGACCGTGACCGATCAAGAATCAAAAGTAGTTGAAACTGTAATTCTTCCCTTCCAGGAACAAACCACTCTAAGCAAACACAACGTCCAACTTGGAATTATCAATGCACAGTCCATAGGACAAACTACCTCAAAAATGAAAGTCTGGTTCAAGGATGACAGCGGATCAGCATCAGTGTTTTGGCTAGATGCAGGTGACCAAACGACCATAGAACGTAATGGACGAAAATATACCATTGCAGGGAAACAGCTCTATGCAACGGGCCTTCAAATTGCGAAAGACCCCGGGGTATGGGTCGTTTACGTGGGTTGCGGCCTGATGATTCTAGGACTTTATGTAGCTTTTTTTATGTCCCACCGACGTATTTGGCTCCTACTACGAGAAACCGACAAAGAAACAACCATTCTTTTATGTGGAAGTACGAACAAAAACAAAACAGGTTTTACTTCACAATTCACTTCTCTATGTACAGAACTTGAAGCCAAGTCTAAGAACCATGGTAAAAACAGTGTATGAACAGGGAGTACCATTCCCCAAAAGAGCATTCAAGCCTTAATCATAACATTATATTAAGAAACAATACGTTATCAGTGGAGTACATATGAACAGCTCACAGCTATTAGGTATCACAACATTTTCATATTTGTTTGCCAGTATTCTATATGCCATAATTTTTATATTTAAGGCAAAAAAATTAGGAATTGTAGCGACATTTTTCACAATTACCGCCTTTTTAATTCAGACAGCAGGACTCTTCCTGCGCTGGAAAGAGTCATATGAAATCGGTTATGGCCATGCACCACTAACAAACATGTATGAATCTGTCGTATTCTTTGCCTGGGTCATTACACTGTTGTATCTCCTTGTCGAATGGAAATTTAAAACTCGGATCATTGGAACATTTACCGTTCCATTTGCATTCCTTGCCATGGCCTACGGCTCATTTGCCACTGGAATCAATAAAGAGATCAGCCCTCTGGTACCAGCACTGCAATCTAACTGGCTCCTTGCTCATGTTATCACCTGTTTTATAGGGTATGCTGCATTCGCCCTTGCAGCTGGTCTTGGTGTTATGTATTTAATAAAAAACACTAGTACATCAAAGGCAACTACCAACGACGAAACTATCATTGGTACCCTTCCAGCCTTACAAGTCATTGATGATATCATCCACAAAAGCATGGTTTTTGGTTTTCTCTGGCTCTCTGTAGGAATTATTACTGGTGCAATTTGGGCAGACTCTGCCTGGGGAACTTACTGGAGTTGGGATCCCAAGGAAACGTGGTCACTTATTACATGGTTCATCTATGCCATCACCCTTCATGCCCGTTACACTCGTGGCTGGGGCGGGGTGAGGATTGCATGGCTTGCAATCTTTGGTTTTTTTGCTGTGCTTTTTACTTACTACGGGGTTAATTTTCTCCTTTCAGGCCTTCACAGCTACGGATCAAGTTAAGGACAACTTTTTCGACAGCATTTTTTGACGAAATAGTGCATATTTGCCCTATCGATTAATGTTAATGAACATTTAATTCAAGCTGTATATCATAATTCAACGGAAGGAGACGGTATGAAGACAATCACTTTATGTACTATTGCAGTTGTTCTAAGCGCAGGACTGTGTTTCACTGCCTCGGGTTTTGCAGGAGTGGCGGACAAGGGGCCAGACACCATGACACTGGCAACAACCATTGACAAGGCTAAAAAACCCAAACCTGCAGTTTTCCCCCACGCTAAGCATCAGGAAGAATTGACGTGTGGCACTTGCCATCACTCCAAAGATGCTGATGGGAATAAGATCGACTATGTCGATGGGCAGAAAATTGAGAAATGTGAATTGTGTCACAATAAGGCGGCCGGAATGCCAAAGAAAATCAATTCTTTTAAAAATGCTGCCCACGTAAAATGTAAAGGATGCCATAAATCAAAAGATAAAAAACTTGCGAAATGTTCCGTGTGTCATCCTAAAAAGAAATAATTTGTCGTAACGTTTAGCTTCATTGTGACATGCCAATACACAAAAAAAAGGAGCCACAGCTTTCAGTTTAAAAAGCTAGCTCCTTTATATTGGAACAAAAACAGGACTATACACCCCTGATGGCGTCTAAAACTCTTCACCTGCTTCGTTGCTGTATTCTATGGTTAATTCTGACGTACCTCAGTACGCCGCAATCAACCAATAAATACGCGCCTTGCATCTGAAGTTTTTTACTTACCCATCTCTCTCTATTGACCTTGTTACGAGATTATCAACCCTAGGTTATTAGGCTTACGACTGCATTTTTGAGATATCGCCTATCTTCAAAAAGAGTACTGATATTGCGGTAAGTAAATTCAGGCGATTACTGCGAATTGCCTCATCATCCGCCATAACCATGACCTCATTAAAAAAGTCATCAACCGGAGTTTTCAGATCAAGCATAGCTGTCAGAGCCCCATCATAATCCTGCTTTACAAGCATTGGCTCAACCGCTGCACTAAGTCGTTCAAAAACACCAGCCAACTCTACTTCCGCTTTCTCGACAAGAAGTGATTCATCAACATTGGTTGCTGTATTATCTTTAATAATGTTGCGAATTCTCTTAAAGGATGCTGCAAGAACCGTAAAAGAATTTTCCTCACGAATGGCTGTAAGCGCATGAATCTTTTTTAAACAATCATTTACATCATCGAATTGCACCGACGTAACTGCTTCCACAGCCTCAGCATCAACGCCACTTCCAATCTGATCATGGACAAACCTGCCACAAATGAAAGTAACTACCTTTTCCACGGTAGCAGCACTACCATTTACTTTATCGCCGTAGAGTGAGAGGGCTTTATGAACCACATCCCTCAAGGACAAAGACCAACGAAAATGTTGTAAAATATGAAGAATAGCCAGTGAAATTCTTCGCAAAGCAAATGGATCTGCTGTGCCTGTCGGAACCTGTCCTATTCCGAAACACCCACTCAAGGTATCAAATCTATCAGCTAGACCAACCACAGCACCCAAGACAGACGTCGGAAGTTCTGCCCCTGCCCTCTTAGGGTAATAATGTTCCTGAATGGCCTGGGCGACATCGGCCGACTCACCATCATTCAATGCGTACGCACACCCCATGTTACCTTGGAGAGAGGGGAATTCACCTACCATATCGGTGAGTAAATCAGTTTTACAAAGACGAGCAGCACGGCATGCCTCAGTGCAATGATCGGGTATAAATTGCTCGGCTAGTACCCCTGTTAACTTCACAATCCGTTCTGATTTTTCGAGCATGGTTCCAAGTTTTTCCTGAAAAATAATCCCTGACAGGGTACCGTACCTGTCCTCGAGTGTCTTTTCCTTATCCCCCATAAAAAAGAAAAAGGCATCTTCCAGCCGCGCACGCAAAACCCTTTCATGTCCAATACGAGTAAGATTGACATCCTTTACCTCAGTGTTATTTATGGCTACGAAATGAGGAAGAAGCCGATCATCATTCCCAACCACCGGGAAATATTTTTGGTGCTCCCTCATGGAGGTAATTAATACCTCGTCGGGCAACTGAAGAAACTTTTCATCGAAACTGCCACATACGCCATAGGGTTTCTCAACCAGATTGCAAACAGTATCGACTAAAACGTCATCCACCGTGACATTCGCCAAGCTAGAATCCAAAGTATTCGCTACAGCTTTCTTTATTTCAATAAGTACGTTGTTACGTCTGTCTACAGGGTCAACCTGAACAAAAACATTACGGAGTTGATCCTTGTAGCTAGTAACTCCAGTTATGACTACATTACGATTTGCCATAAAACGATGGCCTCTGCTCACATTTGAAGCACTCAATCCTTCAAATTGGTAGGGCACAACCTCCCCATCAAACAGGGCAAGAAGCCACTGAACCGGACGCGCAAAGCCAAGTTTATTATTTCCCCAGCGCATGGATTTAGGAAATGCAAATCCGTTCATCAGTCCTGATAGAATCCCAGGGAGTAATTCTGACGTTGCGACTCCCTTGTGTTCTTGAACAATCATCAGATACTCACCCTTGGAAGTTTCCACCACTTTTAAATCAGCGACATCTACGCCCTTGGATCTGGCAAATCCCATTGCAGCCTTTGTTGGCCTTCCATTTTCATCAAGCCCTGCTTTCTTTGACGGCCCAATGTGTTCTTCACGAGAATCCGGTTGGGACTCGGTAAGGCCTTTCACAAGAAGAGTAAGACGACGTGGTGTACCGAGTGCTGACACGTCGCTAAATACAAGCTGTAACTCTTTTGCTTGTTTAATAAAATTCTTTTTAAGTTGAGCCAATGCAGGTATTTGAACACCGGCAGGGAGTTCTTCTGTTCCAATCTCAAAGAGCAATTCAGACATTTTAGTGTTAGGGGATAGTATTGGATAAAATGATTCGTTAGGAAATAGAGTCCATGGTAGCAAAGGTAGAGTAGCCCTCTGCCAGATTTTCAACTTTAACCGAAAAAACCTTTATTGCCTCTTCAGCTTCAAGATTTTCAGCTATTCTTCTGGTGAGAGATTCAACGGACATACAGTTTCCTCCCTGTACGAGGGTCATGTCCTGTTCTTCTTCGATGGCTCCTTCGATAAGTGTAATAAGATCTTCAATCCAGATAAACGTACGAAACCTGACAGCAGCTACAGCCGTTCCCCATTGCCCAGTAGAGCGCGGTAAGCCCTGCCCTGCACATTCAATTAGCGGGAGTGAAACAGGAACAGCAACCTGGAATTCAAGATCGTCATCCTTTCCGAGAACTCCGTGCATACAGCATTCATACCTACTTGATTTCAAGAGTTCATGTTTGTCCCTTTCACCATTAAAAAAATAGGTGAAACTCATTTCAACATGAGCCTCCTCAGCTTCAAGCTTATCCTTCATTTCTTCCAGGATACAACGAAATTTGCCAATATCAATGGCACCGTGAACCCTATTGAGAATCTCAACAAACCTACTCATATGAGTTCCCTTGAAATGGTGGGGAAGATTCACATACATGTTTACCGTGGCAATGGTACGTTGTTTAGAGCGTGCTTTATCAAGCATTGTAATCGGGTAGGAGATGGTTTTCACACCAACCTTTTTAATATTAATACGCCGATGATCTTCCAAACTTTGGATATCTTTCATAATAGGTGTTGCACAATCATTTCTGGTTATGAGTATGTTCCTCAAAGAGTGCGCGTTGGTAATGCAAATTCCATTGTTGGTTAGCAGAAACAGCCTTATACAATACGTTTCCTCTTCGCTACTGAAAAATGAATATCATTTTAAAACAGTACGGTTCATATTGTTAGTTTTAGATCAGAGTACCATAGTATACCAGCACCTCTCGATGGAAAACTATCAACTACTCATGGCCCTACCGAACATTATACGAGATGTTTCCGAACAGCCTCCTTGAGAGCCGTCATATCCGACGATTTAACAACATACTCATCACTCGCCCAAGCACCAAGATCTTGTTTGTACTCATTGTATGCAGTACTCAAAATAACAGGGAGAGTGGGATCAATCATTTTAATCTGTCGAAGAGTCTCAACACCATTCATTCCAGGCATCTGGATATCAAGGATAACCAAATCTGGAGATTCCTGTTCGAGCTTTTGCAAAGCCTCTTCTCCGGTGTAAGCAGAGGAGACTACATAGCCCTCGTCTTCAAACTCTTCTCGATAAAGCATCTGGATACCTTCTTCATCATCAACGAGTAAGATCTTTTTCATGGGACCTCCTTTTAGGATTTATGTTTCAATGACTCCCGCAAATAAGTAGCAGCCTCTTCTGGAGGCAATGGATTGATATAAAAGCCAGACCCCCATTCAAAACCAGCAATGGATGTAAGCTTTGGTACAATCTCAAAATGCCAATGATAATGGTTCATCGGTTGCGAGCGTAAAGGTTGAGTATGAAGTACGAAGTTATAGGGAACATTGGGAATGCATGCATTCAGCCTACGGAGGCTCTCGGAAAGAATTTCAGCCAAGTCAAAAATTTCTTCTTCACTCTGTTCATGATATGCAGATGAATGCTTGACAGGTAAAATCCACATCTCAAAAGGAGTCCGAGGCGCAAAGGGTGTAATTGAGATATATGACTCATTTTTACACACCACTCGAACATCCTGTTTTAATTCCTGCTGGATTATATCACAATAAATACATCGTTCCTTATATTTGTAGTAGGCCAGCGCACCGGTAAGTTCAGATTCGATTTTTCTCGGTAATACAGGAAGGGCGACAAGCTGTGAATGGGAATGCTCAAGTGATGCTCCGGCAGCTTTGCCAAAATTTTTAAACACAAGAACAAATCGAAAACGATCATCCTGTTCAAGATCTCTAATCCTATCCCGAAATGCACCTAACACAACTGCCATCTCCTCGGGAGATTGTTCCGAAAAAGCGTGATCATGGTGGGGAGACTCAACAATAACTTCATGAGCACCAATTCCATTCATTTTGTCATAAAGCCCTTCCGCTTCGCGACTAAGCTCTCCTTCAATCACAAGTGCCGGATATTTATTCGGTACGACTCTTACCTGCCACCCAGGAGAATCCGGAATCTCAGATTCACGCCCATAGGCTTGAACTTCCTTAGGGGTAGTCTTCTCATTTCCAGGGCAAAGAGGACAAAAGCCACCAACCGTTGGAGATTCTGCTATAATAAAATCTGATGGCCTCTTCCCGCGCTCTTGGGCAATAATAATCCATCTCCCCAACACAGGGTCTCTTCTTAGTTCAGGCATTTTTTTATTTCCCTTGGGACTTTTCCTTGGATTCCTGCGCAGTTTTACATTCAATGCACAGGGTGGTTACAGGTCTGGCTTCGAGCCTTTTCAAGCCAATGGCTTCTCCGCAGCAACTACATTCGCCGAAGTCTCCATCCTCTATTCGCTGCAAAGCTTCTTCAATTTTAGGAAGCAGTTTTTGCTCCCTCTGTCTTATTCTAAGCTCAAAATTACGCCCCGATTCCGCACTCGCCCGATCATTTGGATCCGGAATATTTCCAGACTGATCAGTTAACTCGGATAACGTTCTCTCTGCGTCTTTCAAAATTTCTTCACGCTTTTCTATAAGTTGTTCCCGAAAGGTATCCAGTACTTTCTCTTCCATCAACATCCTCTTGTTTAATCATAAAAAAACATAACAGTTCAAAAATTAAGGCATCGTGAATAATTCTCAACATATTTTACGACTACATTTTTATTTAATTACAATATCCTCTAATAGACTGAAAGCAAAAAGACGTTGTTATCTATGAACATTTGCCTTCAGAGTTAAACAACCTATTGTGATCGAACAAAAGTCCCACTCTTTCCGCCTGTTTTCTTATGTAAACAAATATCACTGATGACCATTTCTTTATCAACAGCCTTGCACATATCATAAATGGTCAATGCAGTGATTGAAACTGCAGTCAGAGCCTCCATTTCAACCCCTGTTTTACCGGTTATACCAACAGTTGCCGTAATCTTGACCGTCCT
>CAMZKT010000064.1 GCA_947311435.1 uncultured Desulfocapsa sp. | reverse complement strand
CTTGGTGCCATGTCACCGGGGCCCAGTTTGGCTGTTGTCTTAAAAAATACTTTGTCAGGAGGACGCTCAGAGGGGGTAAAAACTGCTTTGGCGCATGGTTTTGGTGTGGGGGCTTATGCTTTTATCACTGCCGCCGGCCTAGCTGTTCTCCTCACAGGGAACCCTAATCTTTTTTTCATTGTTCAAAGCCTGGGGGCTTTCTTTCTCTTTTATCTGGGTTGTAAGGCATTTTTCGGAACCTCAGGGCTTGCCGAGGCTGCTCATGCAAAACAGTCTGCTTCTTCAGTCCACGGCCTTCGTACCGGTTTCCTCACCGCATTTCTGAATCCCAAAATAGCCGTGTTTTTTACCGCTCTGTTCAGCCAGTTTATTTCAACTGAGGCTCAGTTGGGTGAAAAGATGATAATGGCATCAACGGCCGCCCTCATTGATGCCGGCTGGTATGTACTTGTGGTCTTGGTTTTGTCTCATTCCAGGGTTTTGGATGTCCTGCGCACCAGGGCTTGTCAGCTGGATAAGATCTTCGGTGTTCTCCTGGTGCTATTGGCGCTTCGAATATTTGTTGTCTGGTAAGTGTCTGTAGGACGACAGTGGAAAGGTGAGGCTGTGAAATGGTGAAATCTTTATGCGGGAATTGGCTCTTTTAACGCTGCCAGGCGTGTGTCATCGGCTGTCATTCCAAGAGCTGACAGGAGGTGTTCTTCCAGTGTTCGGCAGAGTCTGAAGTTCTCCCGAATCAGCTTGAAACGACCGGGATCATTGTGTCCATATCGTTCAAGTATGTATTCAAGTCGTTCCTCAATGGATACAATCTCATCATGGCGTACTCGCTTGTCAGCGTAATAGACTAGTTCTTTGGCGAGAAAATGCCCTTTGGCGTAGCGCAAGGTGCAGAATTCTCTAAGTAAAACATGTTCCCGTACAATCTCTGCTATTTCCGGATAACCACGTTCCAGGCAAATGTCTCTCCCCTGTTTCGCATGGTCATGGTGGCTTGCGAGACAGGGAGTTTTGGCAATATCGTGGAGCAGAGCTCCGGCAAGCACCAGGTCGTCAGGAGGGATTGCAATCTCCTCGGCTATTGTGGAATCCGCAAGTCCCCGCAGTAAAACCCGAGCCACCCGGGCTACCATGATGGAATGAGCCCGGATGTTGTCAAGCATGCCATACTCATTCATAAGTGAATAACATTGATGGATGGAGGGGACTGACATGCTAATGTGATTGTTTTTGGCTCAGCTCGTGTACAAAATCAACGGCTGCTTTTGCTTGATCCGGCGGTGTGAACTGATGAATGCCGTGGCCAAGGTTAAAGATGTGTCCCTTGGCATCTTTTGCATCATCAAGGATTCTCCCGATACGTTTTTTGAGCTCATCTTTTGGCAGCAGTAAGGAAAATGGATCCAGATTTCCCTGTACTGCTGTGTTGCCAAGTCGTTTAATTGCGTCTCCTATGTTGATACGCCAGTCCAACCCGAGGATATTGGCTCCTGAAGTTTCTGATAACTCAAGCAGTGTGGCACCGTTGTTAGCAAAATAGATGATCGGCAGCCCGGTATCCTGGAGATCACGTATCATTTCCTGTACGTAGGGCAGGGCATATGTCTGGAAGTCGGATGGAGAAAGGATTCCAACCCATGAGTCAAATATTTGCAGAGCCTGTGCCCCGGCATTCGCCTGAGCTTTCAGGTAAAGAGCGGTGGTCTTGGTGATCTTCCTCATCATATTGTGGAAGAGTTTCGGGTTGGTGTACATCATTTTTTTTGTTTCCCAGAATACCTTGGATGAGCCGCCCTCGATAAGGTAGGTGGCGCAGGTGAAAGGGGCCCCGGCAAAGCCAATCAATGGAACCTGAAGCTCTTTACGCAAGAGGGTGATGGTCTCCATGACGAACCCGGTGTGCTCCTCCGGGTTGGGAACGATGAGTTTGTCAAGGTCGGCCTGGTTTCGTATGGGGGTAGGAAATACCGGGCCGTGCCCTTCGTGGAACTCCAGTGTAGTTCCCATGGCTTCCAGTGGAATAAGGATATCTGAAAAGAGGATTGCTGCATCAACATTTAAAATATCAATTGGTTGCAGAGTCACCTCCAGACAGAGCTCAGGGGTTTTACAGAGTTCAAGAAATGTCACATTACCTCTGATTTTCTGATACTCAGGGAGATAACGTCCTGCCTGGCGCATGATCCAGATAGGGGTGTAATCAGTTTGTTCACCGCGGCAGGCTTTGAGAAATGTATCATTCATTGGATTATATTTTTTGTTGAGAGTTTTGGTGGTGTCGAGGAACCCGCACTTTTTACGAGTTTCATAGCGTCAGGAGTCGGAGGGGATCTTTTCTTCTTTTTCTCTGATGCTCCGTGGAATGTAATTGCAGAATGGTTCCTGGGCAAGATAATCTCCTGTCATTGCATAGGCACGAGCTCTGCATCCGCCACATACATTTACATATTCACACGATCCACAGTTATCCTTATAGCCCTTGAAATCACGCATGTCAGCAAAGAGTTTTGAATCTTCCCATATTTCCTTGAAAGTTTGTTTATGCAGGTTTCCTGCCGATTTCGGGAAATAGCTACAGGGAAGCACATCAAGGTCGACATTAATCAGGCAGATGAGCTGTCCTGCAAGACATCCCTTTGACCCCCCTGTGGAGAATTGGAGATTACGCCGTTTGAAAGAGCTTTGCTCTTCTTTGGCTTTCTGGCGCACAATTCTGTAGTAATGGGGAGCACAGGTGGGACGAGTAAGAAGTTCGTTATCGCTTTTCTCAATTTCGTAATGCCACTCAAGAATCTCATCATACAAGTCAATGGGGATCAACTCTTCCATGATGTCTTCACCGCGTCCGGTGGGAACAATCATAAACATGTACCAGGCAGTAGCACCAAGATTCTTAACCAGCTTGTAAATCTCGGGGATCTCAGTTCTATTGCGTATAGTAAAGGATGAGTTGATCAGAAACGGGATCCCATGTTCTTTAAAAAGTTTTATGGCATTCATGGTTCCGTCAAAAGCACCTTTTTGATTACGGAAATCATCGTGTGTCTCAGCTTTTGCTCCATCCAGGCTAAGGGATACCATTTTGATCCCAGCATTTTTAAGCTTCACACATATGTCAGCAGTTACCAGGGTACCATTAGTGGCCAGGCACATTCTCATTCCTTTGGAATCGCCGTATTTTGCTATATCAAAAACATCTTTACGCAACAGAGGTTCTCCACCGGAAAGTACGATCACCGGGGAAGCATAGGAGGCTATGTCATCAAGAACACGTTTGGCCTCTGCAAATGAAAAATCTGGATGTCCCTTAACGGCAAGCTCAGATGAAGAGCGGCAGTGCACACATTTCAAGTTACAACGCCTGGTAATTTCCCAGGCAATCCACTTTGGTATAAATTCCATATTGTCTTCTCCGTAGCTAATAAAAGGGAAATGGTCGAACATAGTATATTGCTATTTTCTCTAACAATAAAGATAAAAAGGGGCGTTGCGGCTCCTTGACAATGAAATAGGGCTACTTATTGTTGATGGCGTTATCGAGTATTGGAAAAGAATGTTTAAAGCATGGGGGGCATATCAAGTTCTTACTGCTTAATAACTGATGGAGGTTTGAGTGAGCGAAGAAAAAGAGAGGGATGAGAGTCTGACAGATGTTGAAAATGGTGATGAGAAGCAACTTCCTTCTGAAGATGCTGTCGAAGAAACCGTTGAAGAAAAAAGTCTTGAACAACAATTGGAGGATGCTTTAGCAGACGTCACAGCTCAGAAAGATTTGACGATGCGACTTGCGGCGGAATTTGAAAATTATAAAAAGCGAATGATGAGGGAGAAAACGGCAGCCATGAAGTATGCCAGTGAGCCTGTTCTTCGTGAAATTTTGGCTACTGTGGACAACCTCGAACGTGCCATAGCCCAGGGGCAGGCAGAGAATGTTGAGGCGGAGCAGGGATTGGCAGCGCTCTCCGAGGGGGTTCTGCTAACGTTGAAAAATCTGCTCAAGACGCTTGAAAAATTTGAAGTCACACCCATTGACAGTGTGGGAGAAGATTTTGATCCGGCCACCCATGAAGCTTTGACCATGGAGCCAAGCGAGACCGTTCCGGCCAATCAGATATTGAATGAGTTCGAGAGGGGGTATAAGTACAAAGATCGTCTCCTTCGTGCAGCCAAAGTTATTGTCTCAGCAGGAGATAAAAAATAATAATTAACGGGGAAATCTTCGAAGAATAGCGGATTGTGGGCTTGACAAAGGCGTGAAGATGACCACTGTAGCAAGTGTTGTAGCGAATAAAAAACGACCAAGAGTAATCACAAAACAGAACAGAGTAGAAATCGTCTGATTGAAGAGGGATGGTTTTATATATTGATATAAGGAGAGAATGATATGGGAAAGATAATCGGAATTGACCTTGGAACCACCAACTCATGTGTGGCGGTGATGGAAGGTGGAGACCCCACAGTTATTGCCAATGTAGAAGGAAATCGTACCACTCCTTCCATTGTTGCCTTTGTGGATAATAATGAGAGGCTGGTTGGGCAGGTGGCGAAACGTCAGGCTGTAACCAATCCGGAACGAACTTTGTATGCTATCAAGCGGCTTGTCGGGCGCAATTTCAGTGATGCTGAAGTACAGAAATCTGTGGAGATCAGCCCTTTCAAAATAATTGAAGGAAAAGGTGGAAGTGCTGTAATTGAAGTTGAGGGGAAAAGTTATACCCCCGCTGAAATATCAGCCATGATACTTGGCAAAATGAAACAGACTGCTGAGGAGTACCTCGGGGAGGAGGTCACAGACGCCGTGGTAACTGTTCCTGCCTATTTTAACGATGCTCAGCGCCAGGCAACCAAGGATGCTGGTAAAATAGCGGGTTTGAATGTGCAGCGTATTATAAACGAACCAACTGCCGCATCGTTAGCCTATGGACTTGATAAAAAAGGTGAAGAAAAGATTGCGGTCTTTGATCTTGGTGGCGGTACCTTCGATGTTTCCATCCTTGAGATTGGTGATGGTGTTTTTGAAGTGAAATCAACCAATGGTGACACCTTTCTTGGTGGCGAAGATTTTGATATGCGCATCGTGAACTGGCTCGCAGATGAGTTTAAGCGTGAGCAGGGCATAGATCTTCGTAGTGATAAAATGGCCTTACAACGCCTGAAAGAAGAAGCGGAAAAAGCCAAGATGGAGCTTTCCACCACTACAGAGACCGAAATTAATCTGCCATTCATCACGGCCGATGCTTCTGGCCCCAAACATCTTAACATAAAGCTGAGTAGGTCTAAGTTTGAGGCTCTGGTGGAAGATCTTGTTGAACGTACGGTGGGGCCCTGTAAAACAGCATTAAAAGATGCCGGGTTGTCGCCATCTGATATCGATGAGGTTATTCTTGTCGGTGGGATGAGCCGTATGCCGAAGGTTCAGGAAAAAGTGAAGGAAATATTCGGCCAGGAACCCCATAAAGGTGTGAACCCCGATGAAGTTGTGGCAATTGGTGCCGCTATCCAGGGTGGTGTTCTTCAGGGGGATGTGAAGGATGTTCTTCTTCTTGATGTAACTCCGCTGTCACTTGGTATTGAGACACTTGGTGGTGTGACTACTAAATTGATAGAACGGAATACCACAGTTCCTACCAAGAAAAGCCAGATCTTTTCAACCGCAGCAGACAATCAGCCTGCTGTATCCATTCACGTGTTGCAGGGTGAACGGGAAATGGCACAGGACAATAAAACAATCGGGCGTTTTGAGTTGACCGATATTCCACCATCACCTCGTGGTGTGCCGCAGATTGAAGTTTCCTTTGATCTGGATGCCAACGGTATCCTGCATGTGTCTGCAAAAGACCTTGGAACGAATAAGGAACAGTCTATTCGTATTACAGCTTCTTCCGGTCTGTCTGAGGAAGAGATTGAAAAAATGAAGCAGGATGCAGAGGAGCATGCCGAGGAAGATAAAAAACGTAAAGCTTTGGTGGATGCCCGTAATAATGCTGATGGTTTGATACATGCTTCTGAAAAATCACTGAAAGATCTTGGTGATAAAGTAGATGCTGAGACCAAAGCAAATGTGGAAAAAGAGATTGAGAATGTCAAAAAGGCCATAGAAGGTGATGATACTGATGCAATTAATGCAGCTATTGAAGAACTAACCAAGGCTTCTCATAAACTTGCTGAAATAATGTACGCCCAAGCTTCCCAGGATGGCCCTGATGCCGCAGGTACTTCTGGTGCTGCCGCTGGAGCTGGTGGAAGTTCCGAGGCCAAGCAGGATGACGATGTGGTTGATGCTGATTTTGAGGAAGTTAAGGAAGACGATAAGAAGTAAGCTGTCTTGGAAAAAACTTGTCTGATAAAATGGACAGGGAAGGTGAAAAGGGGAACCCAACGAATGTGTTGGGTTCCCCTTTTTTTGATTTGGAGTAGTATGTTTCGTTTTGACGTTAGAGGATTGAAGTTATAAACTGCAAATTTAACCCGCTTATATTATTATGAAAATATTGTCAGGTATTCAGCCGTCTGGACAGCTTCATATTGGAAACTATTTTGGAATGATGAAGACTATGATTTCTAATATGGAAAGTTCTGATCTTTACGTGTTTATTGTTGATCTTCATGCACTCACCACCGTTCATGATAGACAAAAACTTTCAAGAGGAACCCTTGAGGCAGCTGCTGATTTCCTGGCACTTGGGCTTGATCCCGAGAAGTGTACCTTCTGGGCACAATCCGATGTCCCGGAGGTCTGCGAGTTGGCCTGGATACTTTCCACCCTCACTCCCATGGGGCTCATGGAGCGTTGTCACTCATATAAGGACAAGGTCGCGAAGGGAATTGATGCGAGCCATGGTCTGTTTTCCTATCCGGTGTTAATGGCAGCTGATATTCTACTTTACCAGGCAGACCGGGTTCCGGTGGGGAAAGACCAGAAACAGCACCTGGAAGTCGCAAGAGATATAGCCGGCAAGTTTAACAGTACTTTTGGTGAGACGTTCACAGTACCAGAGCCATTTATCAGCGAAACAACTGCTACAGTTCCAGGGCTTGATGGACAAAAGATGTCGAAGTCTTATGGCAATACAATACCTATCTTCCTTGAAGGGAAGCAGTTAAAAAAGAAAGTGATGTCCATTGCAACGGATGCAACACCCGTAGAGGATCCAAAGGATCCTGATCAATGTAATCTATTTGCCATGCTGAGTCTTTTTGCCACACCTGAGAGAACACAAGAAATTCGTGATTTGTATGTAAGCGGTGGTGCGGCCTATGGATATATTAAACTTGAACTGCTCGATCTTATAAGCGATTATTATAAAACAGCCCGCCAGAAAAAAGCTGAATACCTCGCAGATCCAGAAATGATACGAATTATATTACGTAAAGGCGCAGAACGGGCTAGAGAAAAAGCTGTTGTTACCCTCGACCTGGTTCGGAACAGGGTAGGGTTGAACTATTAATTGTAAACACTGATTATTTCTTTCTGCCTCTGGAAGCCCTGCCAGGGATACTGGGGAACTAGGGGATAACGTTTGCCCTGTTGACGCCATTTTTGGAAACCTGCGCTCAGCTCCTATGGATATCGGAGCCTTTGAACCGGGAAGTACGCTAACTGTGCCTGTAAAGAAAACAGTTTTTGTCCTGTTATGCTTTTATTGCTTTAACTGGGAGCCGGATAGACGAGCTGAACGCCTTACTCACTGTATGTATATTGTTTTCTGTCATTTGGAGTTGTCGCTATGAATAAGCTAATACCGTTTTTGCTATGGATACTTTTTTGTCCAGTAAGGGCAACTGCCGAAGTTAAGGCGCCTGTCCTTAAATGGAAGAATGGTGGTTGTTATTCATCCTGGTGTGAAACAGGCTGGTATTCATCACCGGCAGTTGCTGACCTTGACGGTAACGGAACCATGGAGATCGTGGCTTCAGCGTATTCGATTGTTGCTTTGGAAGGCAGTACTGGTGAAGTTATCTGGCGTGTTAATCCGGGTAAGGATCGTAAGAGCGAGCCTGGTTACAGCCATCGAACGTGGCCAGGAATATGGATAAAGGATGTTGATGGAGACAACAGTCCTGACATAATAACGGCCCATAGTGGAGGCTATGTGTCTGTTTATAATAACCAGGGATATTTTAAACAGGGGTGGCCTAAACGTCCTCTCACAAATGAATTGCGTGGTTTGTTTGTCAGTGACATTGATAGGGATGGGACGGAAGAAATTATAGTAACCGGTGCTACTTACGGGAAAATAAACACCTGGGTATTTGAACATAACGGGGTCTTGAGATCCGGTTGGCCTCAGCTTTCCCCGGGAGCGGGATCGGCCTATGGAGTGTTTAACGATAATGCATGGGCAGCTGATCTTGATAATGATGGACAGGAGGAAATAGTCGTTCCATCTGATGTGACAACCCTTTGTGCATATCGACCAGATGGTACGGAATTGGCAGCAGCATCTCTTTTTGGGGGAAAACCCTGGGGTGCTGTGGGGACATGGGAAAGCTATACTACTGAGATTCGTGGCTGGGGACGCTGTGACGGTGTACGTTCCGAAAGCTATAGGAGCAACTTCGCTCATGGTGCCAGTGTTATAAGCGATGTGGACGGTGATGGCAGGAAGGAAGTTGTCGTGACCGGGAATATGTATGATTGTGCTGTCGGACACCCTCCTGGTAAGTATACTGCTCTCTTTATCTTTAATGCGGATCGCAGTCGATTCAGGAAGGGGGCATGGAACTGGGAGCAGGCTCCTGTAAATACTGGAACACCTCTAAGTGAATCGTACGCACAGATAGAAAATTGTCTGCCAAATCCGGTGGTTGTAGATTTGGATAATGACGGGGAGAAGGAGGTTCTGTTCTCGTCATATGATGGGAAAATGCATGCATATTGGCTGGACAAAACAGAACATCATAGCTGGCCACATTCTATTTTTAAAAGTTCCGATGGGTTTGTACGTTTTGCTTCAGAACCCGTGGTTGCGGATCTTGATCGTGATGGTTGCAGCGAAGTGATTTTTACTTCATGGGTTCAAAAAGCGACATCGGGAATGCGTCTTGGGAAGCTTCACATCTTAGATTGCAGGGGAACCTTGTTGCATGAGCAAAATCTTCCACTTCCTAAATCTGCAAGTAAACATGAAAATGGAGCTCTACCAGCACCAACCATTGCCAACATTGATCTTGATGCAGACTATGAACTTGTTATAAATACAATTAATTCTGGTTTTATAGCCTACGATCTTCCCGGTTCGGCGGGTGCCAGGATACAATGGAAGAGTGGTCGAAACCGTGGAGTTGAGGGGAAGTTTGAGCAAGGGGGCAGTGTCGCGCCTTTAATACACCTTCTTCTTATGGAGTAGGTGTGGCGTCATTCACTACTTCGTGCAGGCAGCTATTTCACCAAACAATTCGGTAAGTTTCTTTAGTGAATTTGTCACAAAATTGCAATATTGGGTAAACTGTTCATCCTCTGCTACGGAGTTGGTAATGGAGTGGCTAACGGCAGTAAGCGTGGCTACAATATTTTCCATCTCAGCCAGATGTTCCAAAGTGGATTGCTCCAGAGGCCTATCTTCTTTTTTGTTTTCTTGAGAGCTATCCTGAATACTTGCTACATGGATTTGCGAAAGGAGCTCACCGTCATCATTGAAAAGAGGAATGTGCTTATGTGAGACCAGGGCTTGTAATGTACTGCTGAAATGCTCGACTTCCTGGTACTGGTCATTTTGTTTTACTGATGGCTTAAAACAGGTGGTACATTCTGTATCAGGGGTGGAAAAGAATTGGGAGCAGGATTGGCCGATTATTTTTTCTGCAGGCCGGGGAAATGCGTTGAGGAATTGTTTGTTAGCCCATGTGATTTTTCCTTGGGCATCGAGTAGGGTCACAAGCTGATCGGCTTCGTCAAGTCCTTTTTTTAAAGCCAGTAGCGAAAAACGATGGGTATATTGTTCTTCCTCTAATAGTATTGTGTTTCTGTGTAATTTTTTGGAAATCTCCAGAAAATTCTGAGCTTCCTTTCTCTGTTCATCCAAGAGCTTCTGTGTTCTTATATGATTACCCACTCTGGCATGGAATATTTGTGGTTCAATGGGCTTGTTCATATAGTCGATTGCTCCAAGAGATAAGCCCTTCCATTCGTCGTTCGAGGTTCTATTGGCAGAAATAAATATGACAGGTATGTGGCGCAGTTGTACATCCTTTTTTAATCTTTTGCATACTTCATAACCGTCCATTTCCGGCATATTGACATCAAGAAAAACTATGCTGGGCATTAGCTCTTTGGCGAGCCGCAGGCCTTCTTCTCCTGTTTGGGCAACGCTTACCATGTATTCATCGGTTATGGCAGCACCCATGATGTCAAGAAAAACAGGATCATCATCTACAAAGAGTAATCTGAGGTTCTTGGTATCTGTACCCGTGCTAGACTTGGAATAAGAGATGATGGTTTCTCTGGAAATTTGATTGTCACACACCTGGCAGTTGATGGTTTGATCTCCAATACTCTCAAGAGTGTCTTGAGCAATTATGTTTTTCCCACCGCATTCTTCACAAAAAATTACAAGCATTCCACTCTCCTTGTCGCTTTAGCCGCATATCGGATTCTTTTGCATGTTCAATGGAAAAAGGCCACACAGGAATAATATCCGGTATGGCCTTCATAAAGTATTTTATGGCAGTGTTTATTAAAAGTCAATTAGCTCCACATCAAAAATCATAGTTGCATTCGGGGGGATAGGACCACGCCCTGATGGCCCGTATCCGAGGTTAGATGGGATGATAAGAGTACGTTTTTCCCCCTTTTTCATTGTGAGGAGTGCTTCGTCCCAACCCTTTATAACCCTTCCCTGGCCAACAGGGAAGTCAATGGGAACTCCTCGTTCTATGGAGGAATCGAATGTGGTTCCATCTAACAGTTTCCCGGTATAGTGAACCTTGACCATATCACCGGCAGAAGGGGCTTCGCCGGTACCTTCTGTTGTGATCACATATCTGAGCCCAGTTTCGGTTGTGACGGCATCAGGATACTGGGTGTTGATCTGCTTCATTGCTTCTTCCATGGCAGCGAGTTCTTTTTCTTTAGCTGTTGATTCTTGACCTTCTAGAAGAGCGTCAAAAGCTGCCTGGTCGCTTTTAAAAGCTTTGGCTTTGGAGCCAACTCGGATGATCTCGACCGTCTCAATAGTGTCATCTTTCTGTATCTTATTGACTACATCCATGCCTGAGACAACATGGCCAAAAACGGTATGTTTTCCATCAAGATGCGGAGTGGGAACATGGGTAATGAAGAATTGGCTGCCATTTGTGCCAGGGCCCGCATTGGCCATGGAAAGGATGCCGGGGGCGTTGTGTTTGAGGCTTGGGTCTATTTCATCAGGGAAGGTGTATCCCGGACCACCTGTGCCGGTTCCCAGAGGGCATCCACCCTGGATCATGAAATTGTCAATTACCCTGTGGAATTTGAGACCATCGTAGAAACGAGTGCCTGTTGTCCCAGCACCGCCTCCAAGTTCTTTAGTACCCTCGGCAAGCCCCACAAAATTTGCTACAGTTATGGGAGTTTTTGTGAATTCAAGTTCACAAACGATTTCGCCCTTATTGGTGACGAATTTGGCATACATGCCATCTGCCAATGTGTTTTCTGCCATTGCGGATTCTCCAAATGAAATAAATAATAATATAAATGCGGTGATAAACGAAAATGCAATTTTATGCATGATTGATCCTTATGGGAAGGGGAAAATAGTGTGAACCTTAAATCCAGTACTTTAGAAAATTAAAACAATGATTCATACTTTATTTCAAGGTAGTATGAAGTATTCGTCGAAATAGCCTGTTCACTATTTGGGTGAATATGTAAATTTACATTTTCTTTGCCCTGTGGAAGCGACAATTTCAGGATCTAGGTGAAAGGAAAATATTTGGCTGGTGCTCCATCTATAATTATTGCTAATTGCCTACACCTGATGGCGTCGTAAGAACTCTTCATCTGAAGTTTTTTACTTACTCATTTCTCGATTGACCTTTTTACGAGTTTATCACACCTAATTGTTTCTATACAGACTATACATAACGAAGCTGACCAATGAGACTTTGACAGCTTTCAAGTCAATTCAATATCCTAATCAATTAGGAGAAGGAAAAAAAGGAAAATGGAGGTGTAAAGGTAAAAAAATCTGGTTTTGTAAAAACGATTGCGATTCCTGTTGACTCCAGTCCATTTCTTGAGTCTAATGCTATGATTTTTTTTACTGCCCATGACTACCAAAATGGTATTGTAGAATGAGATCATCTTTATGTAAAAGTACATCTGTTCTAAATAAGATAAGCTCGTAAAAAGGTCAATAGAGAGGCGGGTAAGTTAAAAAACTTCAGGTGCGAGTCGCCTATTTCTTGTTTAATTTCAGAGGAATAGGGTGCGTCGTAATTAGACAAAATACAGCAACGAATTAGATGAAGAGTTTTACGACGCCATCAAATAAAAAAGTTTGCAAAAGCGCTTTACTCCTGGAAACGAAGGACAAAGGATATATATGAAAGCATTGATTGCTCTGGAAGACGGGACTCTATTTGAGGGACGTTCCTTTACTGGATCCGGCGAAGCCGTAGGTGAGATCGTTTTCAATACTTCGATGAGTGGGAATCAGGAGATCTTGACCGACCCCTCATATACTGGCCAGATTGTTACAATGACCTACCCTCTTATTGGAAATTACGGGACGAATAAAGCTGATATGGAGTCTTCCTCTGTTCATCCAAAAGCTTTTCTTGTTAAAGAATACAATGCTTATCCGTCTAATTACAGATCCGAACAGACTCTGGCCGATTTCCTGATTGAAAATGGAACCCTGGGTGTCGAAGGCTTTGATACTCGTGCACTTGTAAGACATATTCGTACGCAGGGTGCAATGAAAGGAATTGTCTCAACTAGTGATTCTGATCCTGAATCACTAGTAGTAAAAGCTCGATCCTGGACAGGACTTGTCGGGCGAGATATGGTGAGCAGGGTAGGTTGTCGGGAACCCTATGGCTGGGCTGATGAAGCGCCGGTTCCCGGAGTAGACTTTAGAACTGCCCAATCCGGAATGGTTGATCCTCTTAAGGTGGTAGCCTTTGATTTTGGCCTGAAATATAATCAGGCTCAGATACTCACTGAAAAAGGATGCCAGGTGCAGGTTGTTCCCGCTTCAACCGATGCTGCGACTGTTCTTGCTATGAACCCGGATGGTATTTTTCTCTCCAACGGTCCCGGTGACCCTGAAGGTGTGCCCACCGCTGTTGATACTATACGGGAATTACTTGGGAAAAAACCTATATTTGGTATCTGCCTCGGTCATCAGATTCTTGCTCTTTCTTATGGAGGGTCCACCTATAAGCTTAAATTCGGGCACCGTGGGGGGAATCAACCCGTGAAGGATCTTGAGACAGGAAAAGTTGTGATTACATCTCAGAATCATGGGTTCTGTGTAGATATGGACACGTTAAACCCGGATGAGGTTGAGTTGACCCATATCAATCTGAACGATGGTTCCGTGGCAGGGATCCGGCATAAAAAATTCCCTGCATTTTCTGTTCAGTATCACCCTGAGCACGCTCCTGGCCCTCACGACACCATGTATCATTTTGACCAATTTATCGAAATGATGCGTAACTAGGTAATATCCCGTCCAGAAAAGAATAAAAAACGTTAACATTCGGAAATCCCCTCGCTTATGCCAAAACGTACAGACATAAAAAAAATACTCATCATAGGTTCCGGTCCAATCATAATCAGTCAGGCCTGTGAGTTTGATTATTCCGGTGCTCAGGCAGTTAAGGCCTTGAAGGAAGAGGGCTATGAAGTTATTCTCATCAACTCAAATCCTGCCACTATTATGACTGATCCTGAGCTTGCAGATTGCACTTACATCGAGCCTATCACACCGGAGATGGTAATTAAGGTAATCGAAAAGGAACGGCCGGATGCGTTGCTCCCTACGCTTGGTGGACAAACGGCACTCAACACAGCCATTAAGGTCGCAGAACTCGGAGCTCTTGAAAAGTATAATGTGGAGATGCTGGCTGCTGATGTTAAAGTTATCAAAAAAGCAGAGGGCAGAGAAGAATTTAAGGACGCCATGGAAAGCATTGGCTTAAATGTTCCCAAATCCTACATTGTGCATACGCTTGAAGATGCGATGAAAGCCGGGGAAGATATTGGGTTCCCCATTATTGCACGACCTAGTTTTACACTTGGTGGCACGGGTGGGGGAGTTGCCTATAATCGTCAGGAACTGGAAGAGCTTGCCATCTCGGGACTGGATCTTTCCATGACTACTGAAATCATGCTTGAACGTAGTCTTCTTGGGTGGAAAGAGTTTGAACTTGAGCTAATGCGTGATTCCAAGGATAATGTTGTCATCATCTGTTCCATAGAAAATATTGATGCAATGGGTGTCCATACCGGTGATTCTATTACCGTAGCCCCGGCACAGACCCTGACTGATAGAGAGTACCAGGATATGCGTGATGCTTCCACTGCTATTATTCGGGAAATCGGTGTTGAAACAGGAGGCTCAAATGTTCAGTTTGCAGTCAATCCTGTCGATGGTGAATTGATGGTTATTGAAATGAACCCTCGTGTATCCAGAAGTTCTGCACTGGCTTCCAAGGCCACCGGTTTTCCCATTGCCAAAATTGCTGCGAAACTCTCAGTGGGGTTCACCCTTGATGAACTTGAGAATGATATTACCCGTGAAACCTATGCTGCCTTTGAACCCGCCATTGATTATTGTGTGGTGAAAATTCCGCGCTGGACCTTTGAAAAATTCCCGGAAGCTGAAGATGTGTTGAGTACCGCCATGAAATCTGTTGGGGAAACCATGGCCATGGGGCGAACCTTTAAAGAGGCTTTTCAGAAGGGAATGCGATCACTCGAAACCGGCAGGTTTGGTTTTGGGGGTGACGGAAAAGAAGATCTCTCCAATCTTGACAGAGAAGACCTTGAAAGCGGTTTGCGAAAGCCCACTTCCAAGCGGATGAATTTCATTTACGAGGCACTTGTCCGTGAGGTTCCCATCGAGAAAATCTTTGAGCTCACCGGAATTGATCCTTGGTTTCTTTACAATTTTCAGCAGATTACTGAAAAAGAGAAAAAGATCCGTGAAAACGGGTTCAAGGGCCTTACTCCTGGTTTTTTGAGAGGGTGCAAAGAATATGGGTTCTCTGATTATCAACTTGCTTTTCTCACAGGGACTTCCAGTAAAGATGTACGGGAGCTCCGAAAGAATCTGGGAATAGAGCCTGTGTACAAACTGGTGGATACCTGTGCTGCAGAGTTTGAATCATACACACCTTATTATTATTCGAGTTACGAACAAGAAAATGAAGCATCGGCAACAGGAAATAAGAAAATTATAATTCTTGGTGGTGGACCTAATCGCATCGGCCAGGGAATAGAATTTGATTACTGCTGTGTCCATGCCTCTTTTGCGCTTGCAGAAATAGGTGTGGAATCCATCATGGTTAATTCTAATCCGGAAACGGTTTCCACTGACTATGACACCTCAGATAAACTGTATTTTGAACCGCTTACTCTTGAGGATGTGTTAAATATCATTGATCTTGAAAAACCCGACGGAGTCATTGTTCAGTTCGGTGGTCAGACTCCGCTTAATTTAGCAGTCGCTCTGGAAGAAGAAGGGGTACCCATTGTGGGAACTCCTCCCGATTCCATTGACAGGGCAGAGGATAGAAAACGCTTTCAACAATTCCTGCAGAAGCTTGGCCTGCGTCAACCGGAAAACGACACTGTATACACCCTTGAAGATGCAATAAATGTCGCAAATATAATAGAATATCCAGTTGTGGTGAGACCTTCTTATGTGCTGGGCGGACGGGATATGCGAATTGTTTATAACGATGATGAAATTCGTGATTTTATGTCCATTCCTGGCATCGCAGGTGCTGAGCATCCGGTACTGATAGACAAATTTCTAAAAGATGCCATTGAAGTGGATGTGGATGCTCTCTGTGATGGAGAAGAAACCATCATCGGTGGAATAATGCAGCATATTGAAGAGGCCGGGATTCACTCTGGTGATTCTGCCTGTGTTTTGCCCCCGCATACCCTGTCCAGTGAGATGATAGCTGAAATTAAGGAGGCAAGTCGTGCCATGGCACTGGAGCTTGGCGTTATAGGGCTGATGAATGTACAGTTTGCTGTAAAGGGAACTGACCTTTACGTTCTTGAGGTAAACCCCAGGGCATCCAGAACCGTTCCATTTGTTTCCAAGGCGACCGGTGTTCCGCTAGCCAAAATTGCGACCAAAGTTATGCTGGGCAAGTCTTTAAGAGAACTGGGGCTTACCGAAGAAGTAGAGATTGATCACTGGGCAGTAAAAGAGGCTGTCTTTCCCTTTAATCGCTTTGACAATGTTGATACTCTGCTCGGCCCTGAGATGAAATCCACAGGGGAAGTAATGGGGATTGATGATGATCTGGGGCTGGCTCTTGCTAAGGGGCAACTTGCAGCAGGGTCTGTTCTTCCGGTTTCCGGTGCTGTATTTATCAGTGTTCGAGACAGTGATAAAAGCACAATTCTTTCTCCTGCTAAAACACTTGTTGATATGGGATTTAGTCTTATTGCAACCAGCGGAACTGCAGAGTTCTTACAATCAAATAATATCCAGTGTACGCAGGTCAATAAAATATCAGAGGGTCGGCCACATATTTTGGATCTTATGCAGGATAATCAGATTTGTTGGGTTGTGAATACTTCCATGGGGCGTCGAGCTACCGAAGATTCCTACACCATACGTCGGGCGGCATTGGAGTTGCATATTCCTTATACCACAACTGCCTCAGGCGCAGTTGCCTTTGTAATGGCCATGAAGGCGGTGAGTGAGAAGGACATCGCTGTCCATCCGGTACAATATTTTACAAGGAACATTGAAAAAGTTCAGTAGGGAATAAGTTGTTGCATAAAACAGGGCTGGAGGATCGAGGAATTTCAACAATCGAAATAAAAAAACCTTGCCCCTCGACAGATTGCCCGACCGCCCTTACAATAAAGTACTGTTGTTTAGAAAAAGACGTTATTGTGTGATAATGTCATCTTTATTTAATCCGGAGTTGCGGAGGAATAGTTGAATACTTTTTATAAGAATCTTTCCATGTGGTTGGTGATTGGTTTGTCCATGATCCTGCTCTTCAATATGTTTAACAAGCCCCCGGGGCAAACAACCTCGTTGACATATAGTCAATTTGTGGCCGCTGTTGAAAATCGGGATATCTCTCAGGTACAAATCTCAGGCGATATTGTTTCTGGACAGATGAAGGATGGTAAAACCTTTCGGGCAGTGTATCCTGTCAATGATAATGAGATGATATCGATACTGCGAAATAGTGGTGCAGATATTTCTGTTAAGGAAGTGCAAAAGGATTCCCTGCTGATGACCATTTTTGTGTCGTGGTTCCCCATGTTACTGCTAATCGGCGTCTGGGTATTCTTTATGCGGCAGATGCAGATGGGTGGGGGCAAGGGTGGTGCGCTTTCATTTGGTAAAACCAAAGCCAAACTTCTTGAAAAGGGAGATCATAAAGTCACTTTTGAGGATGTAGCAGGTATTGATGAGGCCAAGGAAGGGCTGGAGGAAATCATCGATTTTTTAAAAGACCCTGGCAGGTTTACCAAGCTGGGTGCTCGTATTCCCAAGGGTGTATTACTTGCCGGTTCTCCCGGAACGGGTAAAACACTTCTTGCAAAGGCCATTGCAGGAGAGGCTGATGTCCCTTTTTTCACCATTTCCGGTTCGGATTTTGTGGAAATGTTTGTTGGTGTTGGTGCCTCACGGGTTCGTGATCTGTTTAATCAAGGGAAAAAAAATGCGCCATGTATCATTTTTATTGATGAAATAGACGCCGTTGGGCGTCACCGTGGTGCTGGACTTGGCGGCGGGCATGATGAACGTGAACAGACATTGAACCAACTTCTGGTTGAGATGGATGGCTTTGAGGCAAATGAAGGTGTTATCATTGTTGCTGCAACGAATAGGCCCGATGTCCTGGATCCTGCGCTTCTTCGTCCCGGTCGCTTTGACCGCCAGGTAATTGTTCCCGTACCAGATGTTCTTGGGCGGCAGAAAATTCTTGAGATATATGCTAAAAAGACCAAGATGAGAGCCGATGTTGATATGGCGATAGTGGCTCGTGGTACTCCTGGATTTTCTGGTGCTGATCTTGAGAATCTGGTGAATGAAGCCGCTCTTATGGCTGCACGGAAAGGTGCTAAAACCATCGATAAAGACATGATTGATCGGGCTAAAGACAAGATCATGATGGGAGCAGAGCGGCGTTCCATGATTATCACAGATCAGGAAAAAGAGGTCACAGCATATCACGAGGCTGGACATGCCATAGTTGCACGTTTGTTGCCGGATACAGATCCCATTCACAAAGTGTCCATTATTCCTCGTGGTCGTGCGCTGGGGGTGACCATGCAGCTTCCGACCGATGAGCGTTACACACATTCCAAGAAATTTCTGGAGCACTCGCTCTGTATTCTTTTTGGTGGACGCGTTGCGGAAAAACTTATTTTCGACGAGATAACGACGGGAGCCGGGAACGATATCGAGCGCGCATCAGAAATGGCACGTAAGATGGTTTGTGAGTGGGGAATGAGTGACACCCTTGGTCCGCTTGCATTCGGGAAGAAAGAAGAGCAAATCTTTCTCGGTAGAGAAATTAGTCAGCATCGCGATTTCAGTGAAGAAACGGCTAGAAAAATCGACGAAGAGGTGTCGAAAATCATTAGGACTGCCAATAATACAGTTATAGCATTGTTGACTGAGAATTTGGATATTCTGAAGAAAGTTGCTGAAGAACTTCTCGAGAAAGAAACCATTGTTCTTGAAGATATTGAGGATATTCTCGATGGTCTCCGTCCCGGTCAGTATGAACGTACCGTGAGAGAGCCAGAAACAGTAAAAACCTCTGTGAAATCTGCTTCAAAGAAAAAAAGTGCAGCTTCCACCGACGATAATGATTCTAAGGAACCAGCGGAACATGAAGAGTCTGATGATACGTCAGAAACAGCAGTAAAAGAAGAGGTTGACAGCAGGGAAAGTACTGAAGATGCTGAGGAAAAAAGGAAGGAATAATAATGTCTTTCCCGAAAATTATGGGTATCCTGAATGTGACACCCGATTCGTTTTCCGATGGTGGCCAGTTTGACTCTGCGGCCTCTGCCTGTTCACAGGCAGAGGCCCTTATTGCTTCAGGGGCTGATAGTATTGATATCGGGGGTGAATCTACCCGTCCTTTTGCGGAACCCGTATCAGAAAAGCAGGAGCTGAGTCGGGTTATCCCAGCTATTCGTGCCATTCGTGCCATTCGTGCCAACCATTCCACTCCCATCTCCATTGATACCACAAAGGCTGAGGTCGCCCGTCAGGCACTTGAGTCTGGTGCCAATATCATCAACGACATCTCTGCATTACGAAACGACCCTGCGATGCTGAACCTTGTACAGTGCTGCGATGTTCCTATCATTATCATGCATATGCAGGGGTGCCCTGGGAATATGCAGGTGAAGCCACAATATGACAATCTCATCACTGAGATTCTGGCGTTCTTTGAAGAGCGTTTAGCATGGCTTGACCTAAACGGTATCCAGAGGGAGCGTATCACCCTGGATCCTGGTATTGGTTTTGGGAAGAGCTTGGATCATAATCTTTCTATTCTCAAGCACATTGAAGAGTTTAAGTCTCTTGGCTGTCCTCTGCTCCTGGGCCATTCACGAAAACGATTCATCGAAGATATCACCGGACTTCCCGTGGAAGAACGCGATTTGCCGACCGCTGTTGTCTCGGCGTTGAGCTATTCTGCAAAGGTTGATATTGTGCGGGTTCATAATGTTGCAGCCACCCACCAGGCACTTCAAATGGCAAAAGCCATTCAGGCAGCCATTTAGGAGTATATCGCAGGGAGACATCCCCCACTAGTTACTCTACTGTTACTCTTCTTTGAGAGAATATCATGAAAATATTAGTCTTGAATGCAGGGAGCTCTTCTTTGAAATTCCAGTTGTTTGCTATGCCAGACCTCTCTGTTCTTGCCTCTGGGATGCTGGAGAAGATTGGGGAAGAAAACGGACTGGCAACACTCAGCTATATTGAAAAGAGTGGTTCCAGAAAAAAATATGAGCTTGCCCGTCCCATTTCAGACCACCGAAGTGGAGTTCAACTTATGACAGAATTGCTTCAAGAGAAGAATGTTCTCATTGATGTCAATGAACTTGCCGGAGTTGGGCATCGTGTTGTCCATGGAGGCGAGGATTTCAAGAAACCTGTTATTGTTACAGATGTTGTAATGGATGCTCTCAAGGCACTTATCCCCCTGGCTCCTCTGCATAACCCCGCCAATATTACAGGGATTGAGGCTTCCATGAGGATGGTCCCAGGAGTTCCCCAGGTTGCTGTCTTTGATACTGCGTTTCATCAATCCATTCCCGAACATGCCTATTTGTATGGACTGCCCTACGAACTCTACGAGAAATACAGGGTACGTCGCTACGGCTTTCATGGTACATCCTATTCCTATGTTTCAAGAAAGGCAGCTGAGTATTTAAATTGTCCCCCCAATGAATTAAAGAGTATTTGCCTTCATTTGGGAAATGGGGCAAGTATCGCTGCGATTGACTGTGGGAAATGTGTTGACACATCCATGGGACTCACACCTTTGGAGGGGCTCGTCATGGGCACCCGTTCCGGGGATCTGGATCCGGCTATTCTCTTTTATCTTGCCCGTGAAACCGGGATGGATCTTACAGATCTTGATACTCTGCTTAATAAAAAAAGCGGTTTGAAGGGAATCTGTGACAACAATGATATGCGAAGCATAGGGAGGCTGGCAGCAAATGGTGATCTCCGTGCACAGTTGGCTATCGAAATCTTCTGCTATCGAATAAAAAAATATGTGGGTGCTTATTTAGCAGTTCTTGGTAGCGCAGACTGCCTTGTCTTTACTGGCGGTATTGGAGAAAATGATACAAACGTAAGAAATAAGTGTCTCCAGGGAATGGAAAAATTGGGAATTTCGCTGGATCCTCAGAAAAATTCCTGCGTAACGGACAATGTCCTTGAAATTCAGGGAGATGGTAGCTCTTGTAAGATATTGGTTATTCCTACAAATGAAGAGTTGGAAATAGCCAGCCAGACCTTAAATCTTATTGCTTGAGAGTGAAACAAACGTAGCTGTCCGGCCTCTGTAAAAGAAGAAGTTTCTTCCGATAAACCTAGGATTGTTATGTTTGCAGGGAATCAATATGTTAATGATAATAGCTCCATCGAAAACACAGAAATGTAACAGGTCTTTCAATTTCACCACTACCCAGCCGGTTTTTCTTTCGGAAAGTACACGTTTGATTAATGAGTTAAAAAAAAACTCCGTATCTGACCTTGCCACCTTAATGAAAATGAGCGAAGCGTTGGCCACGCAGACCTTTAAGCGAATCAGTGCCTTTGTAACACCTTTTAATAGGGATAATTCCTGTCCTGCCATTTCATTTTTTCAAGGAGATGTGTACGCAAAAATCTATCCAGAGGAGTATGGGGCTGAAGAACGTGTCTATCTACAAAATCATCTTCGTATTCTTTCCGGCCTTTATGGGATATTGCGGCCGATGGATCTGATGCAGGCGTATCGCCTGGAGATGGGGTGTAAACTTAAAAATATTCGTGGAAAGAATCTCTATGAGTTCTGGGGAGAGAGAATTACCGTGGAAGTGAATACAATCCTTGAAAATCAGGAGGAGCCTGTTCTTGTCAATCTGGCATCAGCTGAATACAGCCGGGCTGTCCTGACAAAAGCTCTACGGGGGACAGTGCTACAGATTGATTTTAAGGAGCGTAAGGGGGACACTTACCGTACGGTGGCAATTCATGCTAAACGTGCCCGGGGGATGATGGTGGATTTTGCTGTGAAAAACAAAATTCAAAACTCTTTTGAACTGCAAGGTTTTCGGAAAGGGGGGTACTGTTATCGTGCTGAGCTTTCCACTGCCCAACGGTACTGTTTTACACGGGAATAAGGGCGTAGTTGTAATCAGTTACCCTGAAACGTGACTGTTCAGGGGTGCCTGCCTGTTTTGCTGAGGTCTGACAACTCTACTGTGAGTTCCTCTTCCATCTTTTTACCCGTTGGATCTTTCCTGAGAACTTTTATTTGCACCATCTTTCCAGGGGGTGCGTCCAGCATCGCAATGGCAATGTCTTCCATGTTTTTTACTTCCTGATTGTCAACGGAAAGCAGGATATCACCTTCCTTCAAACCGTTTGTTTCTGCGTTGCCGATTGGACTGAATCCGATAATGAAGAGCTGTTGCTCACCGGTTTCGGCCTGTTTGGGGGAAAGGATTACTCCAATTTTTCCTTGTGCTTCAAGTGCCAGCGGCTCTACCAGGAAAAAGTAGTCTGCCTGGATTCCTGGGTTGAGCGGTGGATTGGATCCATAAATATTCAGTACCGATGCCTGCCTGACATCTATGCGTCGTAACAGTCTGGGAGGGATACCAGAATCTTTTCTCGTATGTTGGGAACCTGCGATGACCACCAGCGTCTTCTGGGGATTGTCGTAGAGGATTGTTGCAATATTTTCAGCCATGGATTCATCCCAGAGCGCTTGAGACTGCACAAATCCGGCGATTCCCTTTTTATTCTTCTGTGTTGTTTCGCCATGGAAGCCATGTATAGTCCGGAGACGCTCAACATAGCCGTTAATTGCCAGGTCTCTCTCCTTTGCAACTGTTTGCAACTGTTCGTTGCTGAGGCTGTCTGTGTTCCCTTTGGCAAAAACTGTGCGTACTATTTCTCTGTCAATATTAATGCCATGGATGGGAATCCTGTGCTGTCTGCAGAAATTGGAAATGGGCCTGAATAGTCGGTAGTCCTGACCCCATACTGTATACCAGCGGGATGCACGAAGGAAGGATTTTTCATCCATTTCTGTTTCTTCCAAGAGGTACTCATCCAGCACTTTTTGCATGCTTGCAGGGAACATTTCCATCCCTATGACAAGATCGAGTCCTTTCTTGTTCAGTTCCTGAAGAATTCTGAGTTGCAGGAGGTGGTCAGCGACGGAGTCATGTCGTTCTCCCAGGTAAATAACCTGATGCTGCGCAAGTTCTGTAATGATTTGTTCAAAAGGATGCATTGCAGACGTGGCGGATCCCATCGGTAAGGGGGTGAGTTGGTATTCGATGCCCTGCTCCATCCTGCGGGTCTCTTTATCCAGAATCTTCCCATTTTTAAAGTTGAGTGTTGAGTATTTTCCATAATGCTTCAGTCTGGAGACTGCTGCTTGTGTTTCTTCTTTGTTTTCACTTGTGACAAGCACACTGACTTCTTGAGTGTTTAAAGGATTGTTTTTCACCAGTAAATGGAATCCTTTCTGTTGTAGAACGGAATTGCCAAAGAGAGACCGATAACTGCTGCTCTTTGAACCGAGAAAGAGGAGTGCATTTTCAGAAAGCTGTTGATTTGTTACCTTCGAATCCTCGACTATTTTCCAACCCCGCTGCTCAGCCAAATGCATAAAGGGTTCAAGGGAGTCTACACTACTCTGGTTTCCTTTAATCAAGAGCTTGTTTTCAGCTCCCAGGAATCGTGACCAGACAGGAGGGAGCTCTGATCGGTAGAGTGTTCTGAAAATATCATAACCAGGGTCAATAATAAAGGAGATCGGGGGGGTGGTGAGTGGAATGCTGATGCTGCTTTCCTGCTCGGTAATTTGGTGAATTGAGAACAGATTCCCGGTCATTGTTGATACTTGAATTGGGAGTCTGAGTAGATATGGCAGTTTGCTGCCCTGTCTTATGTTTATGTGAAGAATTGATTTATCCTGTTTGTCTTCGACATACACTTTGCCGATCTCTATTGAAGGACTGTCTGAATAGGAGAGCTGTTGAGAGAAAAATAGAGTGAGATCCTGGCCTGACACGCTTTCAAAAATTCCCTGAAGATCATTCCAGGAGGCGTCTTTCCATTTAAAGGAAGCTGCAAGGGTGCGGAGCCCCATGTAAAAGTCTTCCGGGCCAAGAATACCACGGAGTTGGTGAAAAAACATGGCAGATCGGTTATACCCCATGGCACGCTTAATTTTGGCCATGGGTTGATTATGGCTGGCTGAATGAAAATCCTTGAGTGCAAATGCTGAATCTGCCTGGACGTAACTTTGGTAGTTCACAAGGGCTGCTTTTCGATGTTTGATGCCTTCGCCCTGAGCCTCTGCATGGGAGAAGTCAGCGAGATAGGTGGTTAATCCTTCACACCAGTTTCCGGAATTTTCGGCAAGGTCAATGGAGTTTCCAAACCAGGAATGGACGATCTCGTGACCGAGGGAAGTGCCTTTAATAAAGGGAAGTCTCAGTACCATCTGGCCCAGCAATGTGAACGTAGGCATACCAAAACCGGTGGGCAGGCGATTGGAAACTATTGCGTAATGAGTGTAGGGGAAAGGCCCGATTTCTCTTTCGTAGCGAAGGATATACTCTTTGGCTGAATTCAGATATTCCTGGCTGAGTTCTTGGTCCTCTTTGAAAAACCATGTTGCGACGGTCAGTCCTTCTCTTACGAATGTTTCGCTAATCTGGTATGGCCCGGCTGCCAGGTGGATTGCCCTGACTGCTTGAGAAAAAGAAGCCGTCACTCTATTGCCAGATTTTTGTTCTGGTGGACTGTCTGATTCTGTAATAGCTTTAAACCCGGCAGGAAGGATTGCATCAACGGAAAACAGGTACTTTTTTCGCATGGCAGGATGCCAGTTGGAAGTAAGCACAATTCCCTGGTCGCTGATAAGATTGTCAGTGCTACCAGGTGGGACTTCAAGGGAGTAATTTATTACAAGCTGCTGCTTTTTATTGCTTCCATACATATGAATGGTGTCGGTGCCTGGAAGAGGTAAGGGGATAGATTTCCCAGCCTCCTCTTTTAAAATGATGCTTTGAATGTGAAGACCACCGGTATGGAGTTTCCATTCCTCTCCTTTGCGGAGCTCGATTGTTGCTTGTCCCAGCATGCTGTGGTTTTCGAGATTAAATCGTATCTTCAGGTGGTAGTTCCCGGCTTGCTGTGCAAAAGCAATGGTATTGAACAGGCTAAAGAAAAAGAGTATCCCGGTAAGCATCAAACGTATTTTCACTTCTCTCTCCTTAAATAACGTGGCAGGATTGAAGATTAAAAGAGTACTTTTCGTATGTGAGTCACTTTCCCCCTGTGAGTAGTCACGATTGAAAGCACATACTGAATGAGAGCATATTACAATAGTACTTTTTTCTCCTAAAGGAAGGAACATTCACTTGTATGAAGATAAAACTTGTTGCCATAAACGGTCGTTTCACACATTCTTCTCTTGCTCTTTTTCATGTGCGCAATGAACTGGAATGCAGGTATGAAAATGCCTCCATTGAAATAGTTCAATTGACCATTCGAGACCCTTATTATGAAGTTCTTTTGCGCCTTACCAGGGGGACACCCGATGCGCTCTTTTTCTCCGTTGCAGTTTGGAATTCTGATCAGGTTGAAAAACTGATTGCAGATATTTACGTTCTTCTGCCTTCATGTCATCTTGTTGTAGGTGGGCCACAAGCGGAGCTTGTTGGGCGTAGCCTCGGAACAGGTGTGTGTACAGTTGTTTGTGGCGCAATTGAGGCCGTTGAAGAACAATTTTATGCTGATCTGCTCTGCGGTCAGTTGCAGGAACGTTATGGAAGGTCTTTTTTTCATCTGGATAACAGGCAGAAGAAATTTCTTTCACCCTATCGGGAAGATGATTTCGATATCCATTTAAAGAATAAAAATATCTATTATGAAAGTTCCAGGGGCTGTCCATTTTCCTGTTCCTATTGCCTCTCTTCTGCTGAAAGTGGAGTTGTACGAAAGAAGCTCCCGCAGATACGCCAGGAACTGGATCAGATAATGAACCATGATACCAAGGTGCTTCGCTTTGTGGATCGAACATTTAATGATATCCCGGACAGGACTCTTGCCATATGGAAGCTCCTGCTCGAATACAATGGAGAAACATTGTTTCATTTTGAGATAGCACCGGACAGGATCAATGAGGCAATGTTTGATTTCCTCAGCACAGTGCCTGCAGGACGATTTCAGTTTGAAATTGGTATTCAATCAACCAATGAGGAAACACTTGTTGCTGTGAATCGTAAAATCGATCCTGTAACTGCCCATGAAACTGTGTCCAGGCTGGCAGCTTCGGATAATATTCACCTGCATGCCGACTTGATTTTGGGGCTCCCCTTTGAAACAAAAGAGAGCTATTTGAAATCATTTGCCGATATTTTTGCCATGGGCCCGCATTATATTCAGATGGGCTTGTTAAAACTGCTTCCTGATACCCAGATAAGGAAGGATGCTGAAAGGTTTGATTATCGCTTTTGTGGCAGGCCACCCTATTCCGTCCTGGCGAATCGTTGGTTGGATGCAGAGTGTCTGCAGGAGTTGTACTGGTTTTCTGAATGTGTTGAGAAGTTTTATAATAATCGGTACTTTCCCTCGTTGTGGAGATATTTACGACGAAATGACGCAAGCATTGCAACTTTTTTCCAGGGGCTTCTTCGCGTGTCCGAACAGAACCGCCTCTTCCAACTGGCTGCTACCCAGGAGTTTTTGTGCAAACTGCTGGTGGAAGTTTTGAAAGAGAGGGCGGATTGGCCGCTTGTCCGACAGTTACTTGTCTTTGACTGGCTGCGTTGTGGTAAGCGTATCCTTCCAGGATGTTTGCTTGATGGTACTGAAAAACCAGGAACAAGTGTCTTGAGGGATAGGCTTTATCAGGATGCAGATGCAGAAATTCCCGGGCTCTTTTCCCGGAAGAGTCGCAACCGCTTCTTCAAACAGACAGTTTTTTACCAGTTTACAGAAGAATGTGTTAAAGAACTAGGGTTTGAGAGTAGCACTGTTTCCTGCATTGCTTTTTTACAGGAAAGAGAGACGGGTCTTAGGAAATTACAAAGAATAGTTCTTATGGAGAAGGCTAAGGCGTGAGGTAGAAAGAATTTGTGTTAGAATCCAGAATGCATTAGAACAGAATCGCATGTTGATAAATAATGTGCAACGAAGCAGATGAATTTCTTACTCAGGGGGGGAACGGAATGGTATAAGTATCTTTCGTTTCAGTTCCTTGGTCAGGTAGATTACATGGAGAAAAAAATGCAGTATCGTATTAAAACTATAAACGCCATATCCCCGGAGGGGCTTGAGTTACTTGGGAATGAGTATTCCGTTGATCCCGCAGATAAAAACCCCCATGGGATAGTGATTCGTAGTTCTCAATTGGACGTTGACGATTTTCCTGAATTGCTGGCGGTTGCAAGAGCAGGGGCGGGTGTAAACAATATAGCCGTTGACAGGGCGACTGAAAAAGGGATCTGTGTTTTCAATACTCCTGGTGCCAACGCCAATGCTGTTGTTGATCTCGTTTTTCCCATGATAGGAATCTGGTTGCGGAACATTTATCAGGGGATCTCTTTTTGTAAATCTTTGGCAGATATACCTCCGGATCAAGTAGATGGAGAAGTCGAGAGCAGGAAGGCAGCTTTTCGTGGTGTTGAAATCGCCGGTAAAACTCTTGGCGTAATAGGACTTGGTCAGATTGGTGTAAGACTTGCGAACGGAGGGATTAACAGATTTATGAAGGTCTATGGGTTTGATCCTTACCCGAGTCTTGACAATATTCATAATCTTTCCCCGGAAGTAACGGTTACCCGTGCGATGAGGGATACCCTTTCCCAGTCGGAGATTGTGAGCCTTCATTTACCAGTGAACGAAAAGACTCGAGGGTTGGTTGATGCTGATTTTGTGGCGAAGATGAAGCCGGGTGCGATTCTTGTCAACTATGCCCGGGGGCCCATTGTGAATGAAGAGGCGGTTCTTTCGGCCTTGGATTCCGGTCATTTGTCAGCATTTATCTCAGATTTTCCAACACCAGCTGTGATAGCTCATCCCAAAACACTGACAACGCCCCATCTTGGGGCATCCACTGCTGAATCTGAAGGGAATTGTTCCCGTATGGCAGTGGAAGAATTGTCTAATTATTTACGCTACGGTAGTATTGTGCATAGTGTGAACTTTCCCAATATTGAATCAATCCCGGAATCAACTGTACGTACACGATTGATTGTTATTAATAAAGATGTCCCAGGGATGATTGCTTTTGTGACCGATGTACTTGGGAGTAAAGGTGTCAATATTGTGAGTTTTAAAAATGAGTCAAACGGCATTGTTGGCTATAATATCATTGACCTAGAGTCAACACTTGATAAGAGTGTTGTTGCTGAAATTGAAGCGAATGAGGATGTTATAAGAACTCGTCAAATCACTTTCATTTGATTTACATTATGGGGGGGGAGTTTCAGGGGACGTCGACCATTTCGTGATGTTCCCTTTGTTGCGGCGAGCAGCAGTGTCACCATTTGATCGTTTTTAGCTTCCTCAAAAATTCATCCTCAAGGGGGGCGTTGTCGATTTCTTCCCCTATTCGCTTCGTAAGATCTGGTAGTGTGTGGAGGGATGGTGCACTGTGCTGCTCCCAGGCTTGAAGGCACTCCTTCATAATAGGCCCTGCAATGGGGCCGATGGTTGAGGTCAGGATATCTTTGACCTGTTCCAGTTTGGCTATGAGCGTCACATCATCCTCTGTTTTTCTAGGCGGACGTTGCTCTGGTAAGTCTTTTTTGGTGTCGGAAGAGAAGCTTGAATAGGGTGGTGATGACTCTGTCAAAGTTTCTACAATGTTGGCAGCTATCATACCGGTCGTCATATTGATAAGGGATGTGTTTGCAGTTGGATCGCAGAGGACAATCAATAAAACCCCATTAGAGAGAGGGGTGACAAGCAGTTGGAGATTTTGTGATTGGATATCAACGCCTTTAAAGCTCATTTGGGACAATTTTCCCATCTGTATGGTCTTGTCAAGAAGATTCCCAATAGTGTAGAGAGTGTTGATCTTGAATACAGAGGGCATTTTATTTCCTGTAATCTGGTGATCTGTGAGATTGTATATGAAACATCCGAAAACGCCTGGTAGTATGGTTATTTCCTGGAGTAGTGAGTTCATTGTTTAGTTGTCCTGAAATCTGATTTTGTTCAGTACCGAGAGTACCTTTTTTGTGATGCTTGAGGGGAGGGTGTTGTTATTTATTCTTATTCCAAGGATAAGTTCCTGACTACAAAATACTAAAAGTTTGCTGTTGTCTTCCAGTGTGAAAATGGTTTGCAGTTGTCCTGTAGCCCCTAGATGGCTCCCGATTTGTGCAGCAGAAATTGCAACATAGCTGATAAAGTCTGCTGTGTTAGCGTGTTGTTCTCCGGCTTGATGTAACACTCTTCCACTTCTGTCTGTTATTGTCGCGCTTATAATATCAGTCAAAGAGTTGAGTAGTTCTACAAACTGATGTGGCACGGGAGTTCGACTAGTTAGTGGCACAGATGAGGTTGCATTATCATTTACTAAGGTGAGAGTTTCTCTATTGGATGAATCGAGCGCAAGGTCTGACTTTCTTGTGTCGGTTTTTGAGCAGTCAGCTGCATTGATTTCATCTCTCCGGCGAGTATTTTCTAGAAGGATAAGTCCGATGGGTTCACTGATATTTCTTTTAGTGACTGAACAGCTATTATTAATTTCAATTGTCACATTTTCCAAATTGACAATTGTATGTGCTGCAGAGCTTCCTCGTTGGTTATGAGTCGTTGCGTCAAGAAGCACACCGTTTCTGAAGAACATAGTACCTTTGTTTGCTCCTGCGGTGATTGAGAGTGTGCATGTCTTTTTGTCCCACTCAAGGAGTTGCAGGAAGGAAGAGATTGAAACTCCTGTAACGTAACCCTTTGAAGAGCTTTCAAGGCAGGAAATGAGTTTTTCAACAAGCATCTCAAAGTCTATGGGCTTTTCAATATACTGATATGCCCCCATTTCTTCAAGATCGTTTTCCATCTCCGGTGTGCCGAAAGCGGTCATAACAATGATGGGGATTTCTGGGTATTTGTTGTTGAGGTGGGCAACCAGCTCAAAACCGTCCATTCCTGGCATTTTAAGGTCAGTCAGGACAAGATTGATTTCCTGCTCTTTGAGGATGGCGACAGCCTCTAATCCGTCACTGGCAGTGGTGATGGAAAACCTCTTTTTAAAGGATTTAAAACCTTCAATCAGGCTATGGAGGAAGCTGTCATCATCGTCAACGACCAAAACTCTTTTCATGAAATACTCCGAAATTAAGGGCTTATGATTGTGGCATTGCAGTGTGTTGTTTAAACTATCGATCCTCTTGGGAACGCGTTTGCTTTCTGGGTAGACATGCCCTGTAGGAAAAGAATATTTGAGTTATCGAAACAAACTCCTGCTATCTTGAAAATAGCATGGAAACGTTCGGTGTGTCCAGTAAAAGGAGCTTGTCACGCCGCTGGAATTATTATTTCTATACGGGTACCTGTTCCTTTTTTTGAGCTGGCTGCAATAGAACAGTGCATTTTTGCGAGCATTTTTTTTGCAATGACAAGACCGAGTCCCGTTCCCTCCTCTTTGGTGGTGAAAAAAGGACGAAAGAGGTTTTGCACTGTCTCTTCTTTCATTCCACAACCATTATCTTCAAAAATAAATGATATTTGATTGTTCTTTTCCTGGACCAACGAGATAGTTATTGTTTTTTCATCCTCTTCAGAAAGAGCGGCCACAGCATTTGTTATCAGGTTTAGTAGAACTTGAAGGAAGGCTCGAGGGTCTATTTTAGCGATAAGGATTTCCTTCGGGTGTTGAATTACCAGCATGATATTGTTTTTTTCAAGTTCTTTTCCTGAAAGTTGTATGATTTCATCTACAAGGGATAGCATATTTATGTTTTGAATGTCGGGACGTTCAAACATAGAAAAATTGCGCAATGTTTTTAGCAGGTATTCCACACGTCCTACGTCGGAAAGACTGCGGTGAATAAAACTGGTGATAGTCTCAGTATTATAGCCCTCCAGATTAGCTTTCAGGATGGAGAGTGATACCTTAATGGAATTGATGGGATTACCAAGTTCGTGGCGGATACTAGAAAAAATAAAACCGATATTCTCCATGAGATTTGCTGCCTCCACAATGGATTCAAGGCGTTTATCTTCGGTTATGTCACGTTTTGTGATCACCTGGTTTAGTATCTCTCCTTCCTTGTCGTACACAGGTGAAATAAGTATTTCTTCTTCGTAGGCCGTGTTGTCCTTGCGGAAGTTGCTAAACTGGCCGTTCCAGGGTTTGCCGGTTATCAGCGCCTTTTTTATTTCCAACCAGTTTTCCTCACGGGTGGGGGGAGCGTGAAGAAGTTGTATCGACTTTCCGATGATTTCTTTAGGTGAAAATCCAGTGATGTTTGTACATGCTGGATTGGCGTAGTGGATTATTCCCTTTGGATTGAGAATAATAATGCAATCCGATGATTGCTCTATCACTGTAGTAAGGCGATCTCGCTCTGAGCGATCATCTTGGTTTTCTATGGCCATACTGAAGATGCTTGAGGCTACCAGTAGGCTGTTTATCTGTTGTTGGGTGAATAACACTGCTTTTTCTTTTCTCTGAATTCCTAGTAAACCGCGAAGTTCTTTGTTGACGATGATAGGGATAAGGAGAATGGTCAGGATGTTTTTCCGGTGAAGAATGCTCTGCTCTTCAATGTTAAATTTTGGGGTAATATTGTGGATGGTTTCACCTGTTTCAAGGAATTTCATCCATCTCGGTATCGAGAATATCCAGTCGTACTGGTGAGGTAGAGAGTGCTGTTTGTAATGCCCTGGAGATGCCCCGTTATGTGCCCTGGTGTTGAGATAAAACAAATCGTTCGCGTCGAGGGCTGTGCACATATCGGGAAAAACATTATTTATAGAGTGCTGCCAATCAGAGTGCCGTGATACCGAATGGGTGAGTTTTAATAAGCTCTTCCATACAATGTCGTCGTGTAAAAGATTTTGATGTTGGCGAGCAGGAGCTACAAGTTCTTTACAGAAAAGAAAAATTTGGATGGTGTCGTTTTTAGAGAATATAGGTGAAAATGTGAGGATGTATTGTTTCCCCATCAAGGGAAGTTCCTGCTTGATTTTAGTTTTTTGTCGCTGACAATTTGAGAGATTCTCCTTGAGCATGGGCCTCAGTATGTCTGGGAAAAGGTCGTATATGGATACCTGGTTGCGGGAAGGGAAATAGCTGGAGAACTGTTTTTTGAACTGGCTGTTTGAGATTATAAGAAGACCCTTGTCGTCAAGCAGGGCTATTGCTTCGTGAGGAAATTCAAAACAGATGTCCTTGATGAGGAAATGAGAATCGTTTTTATACCCAGAAAATGAAGGTTGGGTAGCCTGTGTTTTTGCTTTTTTGAGTTGGATTGAGAGCCTAAGAATAAAGAAGACACAAAGGGTGATGACGAACAGGTATATTGGAGTTAGAGACATAGTGTGTTTCCGGAAAGAGTGGTGGTCTTCCCAATAGTGTACCAAGGGAGGTTGGAAATAGCAAAAAAATGGCCATGAGAATCTGGTTTTACAGGTGGGAGCCTCTGAGATATGTTTAAATATTAATACAGAATATTGAAAACTGTCCTTCTCATTTGGTCAATATTGTGCGCGTTCTTCAGGCTATGTGTATGAATGTCCGCCGAGCGAGTGGCTCCGTGATAATGTTACTTTTCGTAACATGTTGGTATTGTATGAGAATGTGAATAATCGGTGTGGGTATAAAAAACTTGACTGTATTTTTTCTAATGGGAAGTGCTCTTATATGTAAGTACCTGTAGTATCACCTTAAGTTATTTTTTTTGTTTCTGGTATGAGTTGTGCAGAGAATACTATGTTTTATCTCTTCTCTTCTTTCTCCTGGGAAAAGCCGGTTTCGTTTAGACGAATCCGGCTTTTTTCATATTTATAG
>CAMZKT010000063.1 GCA_947311435.1 uncultured Desulfocapsa sp. | reverse complement strand
TAGCAAAGAGGATCCACCCGTTCCCATTCCGAACACGGAAGTTAAGCTCTTTTGCGCCGATGGTACTGCATGGGCAACTATGTGGGAGAGTAGGTCACCGCCGATTTCTTTACCTAAAAAACCCAATCAGATTACTCTGATTGGGTTTTTTATTGCTTCTTTGTTGTGCTCTCTCACTTCAGCCTGCCTTCGATTGGGGCCTGCGACCAATTCCTTCGACAAACCAACTCACGGGGTGCTGACGGCTTTATTCCAATAAAGATTTTAAAATGTCACATTCCCTACATATAGCCATCTTATCCCTTACACCAATATTCTTTGTACACTCACATTTCGTTCCACATACAAACCAGCACATATCTCCACATTGAAACTCCCAAGCTGGACAATCATTCTTCTGATTGCAGGATTTAACCTCCCAGCAAGGTCTGGTTTCCCTAACTTTCTTCCTGTTTTTTTTGTAAAGCAGAAACCAGAGTTGTCGTTCAATGTGCAAGGGAATATTTCTCCATCCCTGCTCATAGCTATGAACTGCCTTTAATGAAATACCAAGCAATTCAGCAATTTGTTTTCGTGTTCTGTCCAACTTTTTTCGTATTGATACAAATGATTTTTTCTCCACAAGTTTCCCTGATACGCTGTGTTAATGTGATTTCTATCTGAGGTCAACAGAATCGCCTGTTAGCTATTTACCTCTATTCTTGTTACTACATTTTTTTATAGTATAGGAGGCTACTACCTACTTCAACTTATTGGAATGATGGACAAAAACTATACCTAACAGTAAAATATTTTCTGGTTTTACGTTTTCATATCCAACCATCAGATTGATTTTGTCATACGAGTTTGTTAATGAAAAGACAGCATTATATTGAATTAATTTATCAGATTAGAATAACAGATAGTTCTACTTTTTTCAGTAAAAATTCTAAAAATAATTATAATGACCAAGTATTCAATGGGTAATCTTTCCTTCCTAATATGGGGTATCTATTATGATTATAGAAGACCATTGCTTTTTCTTTCCTCAATCGACATATCATTTCATTGAGTTTACTTTCATTTCCTTGTATGTATCCTACAAAATATCTCAAAAGAAATTTCATTTTCCTTTCAACCAGGAGTTATCATGGCACTTCATGTAGTAGACCACCCACTTATTCGTCATAAAACCGGATTTTTACGCGAAAAGGACATTTCCACAAAAGATTTCCGTGATCTTGCCACCGAAATTTCCAGGCTTCTTGGTTATGAAGCTACAAAAGATCTCCCCACTGAAAGAAAAACCATTGAAACTTGGTCCGGCCCAAATGAAGTTGAGAGAATTAAAGGAAAAAAAATCACATTTGTACCAATTTTAAGAGCAGGTATTGGTATGATGGATGGTGTCTTTGACTTAATTCCTTCAGCGAAAGTCTCTATTGTTGGATTTTACCGAGACGAAAAGACATTACTCCCAGTCCAATACTATGTAAAACTAGCAAAAAACATTGAGCAACGAACCGCACTAATACTTGATCCCATGCTGGCAACCGGTGGTACATTAAATGCGACTATTTCACTGCTGAAAGAATCAGGATGTACTTCCATTAAAGGACTATTTCTTGTTTGCGCTCCCGAGGGAATAAAAAATGTTCAAGATAAACACCCTGACGTGGATATTTTCACAGCAGCACTGGATAGTCACCTCAACGAGGATGGCTATATCATCCCAGGCCTTGGTGATGCAGGCGACAAACTTTTCGGAACCAAATAAAAAAGCAAACTCTCGGAGCAAACGATACAATGATACACCAGGAAATTGATTGTAATTATAAACTCAGGTGGAAAGATTCCATTCTCGGCGCGCAAATGCTCTTTGTGGCCCTTGGTGCTCTTGTTCTAGTCCCCTTGCTTACCGGTCTAAATCCCAATGTCGCTCTTTTTACCGCTGGTGCCGGAACTTTACTCTTTCAACTTATAACTAAAGGTAAGGTCCCGATTTTTCTCGGATCATCTTTTGCTTTCATCGCTCCAATTATCTATGGTGTTCAAACATGGGGAATTGCAGGAACCATGTGCGGCCTTGTTGCAGCAGGAGGGTTCTACATGCTACTGTCCTGTCTCATATATCTCCGTGGAAGCAATATCCTCCACACTATCCTCCCTCCAATAGTCACAGGACCTGTTATCATGGTTATTGGGCTGATTCTAGCCCCAGTTGCAGTTTTTATGGCAACAGGTATGACAGGAGACGGATCACTTGAAATCGTTCCCAGAAATACTGCACTCATCATTTCCTTTTCCACGCTTGGTATTACTCTGGTTGTTTCTTTACTCGGGAAAGGTATTTTCAAGCTTATTCCAATTCTGTGTGGAATTATCACTGGCTACCTTTTATCCCTCCCATTTGGCGTGGTGGATTTTACTCCAGTAAAGGAAGCTGCATGGTTTGCAGTGCCATCGTTTACCTTTCCTGTTTGGAATCTTGAGGCTATTCTTTTTATAGTACCTGTTGCCATTGCACCCGCAATCGAACATTTTGGAGATATCCTTGCTATTCAATCCGTCACTAAAAAAGATTACATAAAAGATCCAGGTATCCACCGCACGATGTTGGGTGATGGCCTGGCAACAAGTTTTGCTGCCTTGCTTGGCGGCCCTCCCAATACTACTTATTCGGAAGTAACCGGTGCTGTGACACTTACAAAAACTTTTAATCCAGCTATCATGACCTGGGCAGCCGTAACTGCAATTATCCTCGCCTTCGTTGGTAAAGTCGGAGCACTGCTCCAAACCATCCCTTCCCCTGTTATGGGTGGAATCATGCTACTTCTTTTTGGTGCAATTACCGTTGTTGGGTTAAATACGCTCATTCGTTCCCAAGAGGATTTAACAGCACCCCGAAACCTTTGTATTGTTGCCCTGGTCCTCGTTATGGGCATTGGTGGGATGAGTTTCTCGGCTGGAGACTTCACTGTTAAAGGGATTGGCCTTGCTGGTATTATCGGGGTTCTCCTCAATCTTATCCTTCCCGGAAAAAAAGCTGTAAAAGGTACTATTCTTTAAGATGGATAACTCCAGCAACCAGGCTATAGGCACCCTCTATATTGCTGCAACACCCATAGGGAATCTTGAAGATATCACTCTACGCTGTCTCCGCGTTCTTGGTGATGTTGACCTCATTGCGGCAGAGGATACCCGACACACCAGAAAGCTACTCACTCATTTCGATATTTCAACCCCCCTGATAAGCTACTACCGTGAAAAGGAGACAGAACGATCCGTACAACTGGTGGAGCGCCTCCTCAATGGCGAATCGATCGCTCTCGTTTCCGACGCTGGTACTCCCGGGATCTCTGATCCTGGTGCAGTCCTTGTGAGACTGGCACGTAAGTCCAGCATCCAAATTGTCCCCCTGCCCGGGCCCTCTGCCATTACCACAGTCTTGTCAGCCGCTGGGCTCACAAGTCCCCACTTTCTCTTTTTAGGCTTTGCTCCTTCCAAAAAATCACAGCGCCGCTCCTTGCTCACGTCTTTAAAGGATGCTCCCTGGCCCATTGTCTTTTACGAGTCCCCACGCCGTATCGAGAAGCTACTGGCGGATATTCTTGACATCATTGGGGATCGTCAGGGATTTTGGGGAAGGGAAGTCACAAAAGCCTACGAGGAACTTAAAAGTGACACTATACAGAATCTTCTTTCTTTTGCATCGTCAAAGAAAAATCGTGGCGAATTTGTCCTCATCGTAGAACCCGGTCTGGCCACAAAGGCTGAAGGAGACAACCTTCTGGAGCTTCTCGTCTGGTACCGGGACAACACTGAGATGTCCCTCAAGGATGTCAGTCGTAAAATCGCTGGGGATCTCGGTTTATCTCGCTCAAACGTATATCAGGAAGCCCTTGCTATATACAAACAAAAACAATAAACAAAGCCGTCATCTCAGCCATAACTCTTTTCCCTTTCTCTTATCTATGACTATCAGAAGCTGCGTCACTCCAAATCAACATTTTATGTATGGAATTCATAAACCCACTTATACCGTTCCCAATTTACGCCAACGAGATAGTATTCAAACGCTGGGTCGTATTGAGAATGAAACTTTCCACACCAACAAGATAAATTTCCCCGAAAGTGATATTCAGGTTAACAATGCAGACTGGATATTTGAAATCCCCAATCCTTTTGCCTTTCGTGGCTCCACTTTTATTAACAAAGAATGGGCTGACAACAGAGCCTGCAATCCTGGCCGTATATACCTTCCACCGCCTCCTTCACTTTCTTTCTCGAAAATCTTGGAAAAGGAGCAAATAGAGCCTGATTTCTTGGAAAAGCTCCCCGCTCCCCTGCTTCTCACACTCGCCACAACCTCAACAGATCCCTCAGATCTTATCCAACTCGCTAAGATTTGCTGCCACATCCTTAAAGATTCAAGGGGTGTCCCACAAGGGATCCAATACAGAAAAACTCACCAGGGACAAATACGTGCAGTTATAACTGATCATGATTTATTCGAAGCCGTAGCCAATAATCCCGCTCTTCCTGATGATTATAAGCGCGTCATGGTTTTACGACCCGGTGCCCAGGGTGGAAGTGAAATTATCGGAGACGTTGAGACGCCTGGGGAAACTCATATCTTTGAATATCTCAGACGTAATTCGTATATTGCGGGGGGACACTACGCCGCCAACATGGCGGATGACGCCGTCCGCTACTCCATAGGTCAACTCACCGAATCCGACATGAGCGGTCTTCGTCACCTCTACTACCAACGAAGTTTTATTCGATTAGCTTCTCAGCTTGAGATAAAAATAGATCCCGAACAGAAGATATATAGTGCTAATTCACTCGAACAACTAAGATGTGAGATACTGCAAAAGATCAAATCGGGTAGCCTTCCATCCTTTACTGCCACCCTATGGGGATGGAATTTCGGATTTGACTATACGCCAACAAGATACCGTCTTCATGCCTCACACCAGCAAATTCATCAACAATATTCCATGCTCCCTGAAAATATCGACAAATTTTCCGGCAATACCACTGACCCAACGGGCAGGATGGCTTCATTTGGTTGTGGTGATATGATCGCCGAAGTAATACAAGATTATCAGACAGAACACAGCAGTTCATTTTTTGCCGACTATCTTGCATGCATCAGAAACAACAAACGCATGGACAACAGAGAAGACTTGGAGACAAGCTTGATAGTATGGGAAGATAAGCATACGATGCTTTTTGTGCCAAAAGCACAAACATCCCAATGGGAGCTCCAACTTATGGCTCTAACGAACCAAAATTGTGATATAATCGGAAACATCCTGGAAGCAGACCCCCCTTCCAGGGCGTCATTGAATATAGGTATCTTCCATGCCCAAAAAATCCTTGCCGGACTGGGAGCAAAAATGGTCACCACCATAGAATACCCAAAACGAATTGGAAAGTCCGTGGAAAATAGCCAGCATTTGCTCTACAGCTTTCTTCCACGCCTCCCCGAATCCCCTGGTGCATTCAGCGAGGCCCAGCTTCGATTTATCAATGGCCACTACCCAGAAGACTTTGCTGCTGTCTGCAGACAACAACTTAAACAGATGACAAGGTCAGTACTTAAATGAATTATGCTTTCGGCTTCTAATTGAAAAAAAAAGACCCCTTCTGCAAGGATTGTCTAAGTGGAAGAGTTTTTTCACGATGTCTAGCAAATTCAGTGTTCAACTTTACCACGGTTTCTTTTGAGTACTTTCTGTAATCCGAGTTGCTTCTCAACATTAATAACCAAGGGGCCAGCGATATTAGCACTCAACTGGGGAACTGTTTGTTTAGATTCTTTTTTCAACATCAGAAAAACGCCTATATCCAGAGGGTTGTCAGCTTCAATTATCTCCTGTTCCATATCATCCAGGAAGATATCATAGTTCAAATCATACGCCGTAGGATCTACAAGTGTAAACGTCACCACGGGGGTTTCGCAAGATTCCAGCCAGTACGCTGAAACTTTGCCGTCATCCTTGTGGAAAATCTTGAAAGTAGTGTATTCTTCAAAACCGGGAATACCTTTGGGAAATGTAAATATTTTTTCTGATTGAATTGATGGCTGTTGCGTCACTCTGCGTTGCATGCTCATAATCACTCCCTGATTGGTTTATTTTTTTGAAAAAATTGTTGATACTGTGCATATCGGTAGTATGCTCTGTTAGTTTTAGTTTTTAGTTTTGGTATTGTTTTGTTTTTGTTTCTTTTCACATTGGAGTTATCGCATGGATCACAATGGATTTTTCGGAAACTGGGGAGGGGCCTATATCCCTGAAGTATTGCATCAAACTTTCCAGGAACTCAAGGAAGAATACAGGAAGAGTCGAAGGGATCCCGCATTTTGGCAAGAATACATATCGCTCATGTCTACATATTCCTGCCGCCCTACCCCTCTCACCTACGCCGAAAACCTCACCCACCATTTTGGCGGAGCAAAAATCTATATCAAGCGTGAAGACTTGAATCATACCGGGGCCCATAAGGCTAATAATGTCATGGGTCAGGGATTACTCGTTAAACGGATGGGTAAAACACGAGTAATTGCAGAAACAGGTGCTGGACAGCATGGAATGGCAACAGCCACCATGGCCGCAAAATTTGGGCTTGAATGCACCATCTACATGGGGGAAGAGGACGTCCTCCGCCAACGTCCCAATGTATTCTGGATGGAGAAAATGGGGGCCACAGTAATACCTGTAAAAGATGGCTCCCGCACTTTGAAGGATGCCATTAATCAAGCATTTCGCGATTGGGTAACCAACGTGGATAACACCCATTATGTTTTCGGAACCGCCTGCGGGCCGGCTCCTTTTCCGGAAATGGTTTCCTGGTTTCAGTCAGTCATCGGAAATGAAGCTGCGGAACAGATCATGAAGTACCATGGAAAAATGCCATCACACATCTATGCCTGCGTGGGCGGAGGCTCAAATGCCATGGGAATCTTCCAACGCTTCCTAGGTGAACAAGGTGTTGAGCTTATTGGTGTGGAGGCCGGTGGACATGGTGCAGATTCCGGGGCACATGCCATTCGTCTCTCAAGCCCTGATGCGACACCAGGTGTTGCACAAGGCTACAAAACCATGTTCCTGCAAAACGACGATGGACAAATGAAACATACCCATTCCGTTGCCGCAGGTCTTGATTATGTTGGAGTTTCACCCATATTGAGCGACCTGTGGGACAAAAATCAGGTCCGTTTTGAATCCGCCACAGACACAGAAGTTATGCAGGCACTTGACCTCACAATGAAAAAAGAGGGTATCATTCCGGCACTGGAATCATCGCATGCCTTTGCCGGTGCATTTAAGGAAGTAGGGCAACTCGCTAAAGACGATGCAATCATTATTAACCAGTCTGGTCGTGGCGACAAAGATATTTTCACAATTGCCCACGCCTTTGAAGATCCATCATGGAAGGAATTTATTATCGATCGTGCCAGAGAATACAGCAAGTAAGAAAAAAAGTAACTATTCTGGTTTTTTGCTCATCTTGCAGTCCCACCTGAATAATTACGAAAAAAACTGAAATCAGGGTTTATTATGCAGTTAGAACAACAATTGAGAGAGCAACTAAGAGGCAAGGACATTCTCCTTATGACCCATATAGTACTGGGGTATCCTTCATTCGAAGTAAATCGTGAAGTCATTAAGCAAATGGTTGAAAGTGGAGTGGATTGCATTGAGATGCAGATCCCGTTTTCAGAACCCATGGCTGATGGACCGGTCATTTTGAAAGCAAATCAGGATTCACTGGCCATGGGAACAAGAGTTGACGAGTGTTTTTCTTTTGCCGCTGAAATTACCCGGCAACACAACATTCCTTTTCTCTTTATGACCTATTACAACATAATATTCAAATATGGAGAGGAAAAATTCTTCGAACATGCTCAGGAATGTGGCATAACAGGTCTTATTGTTCCTGACCTTCCCCCGGAAATGGGGACTTCTTTTCTTGCACTTGCTAAAAGCTATCAGATTGCTCCTATTCTTATCTTCACCCCAACGTCCACAGACAAGCGAATGCGAGAACTTGAAAAATACGGGAATGGTTTTATTTATTGTGTCGCAAGGCGTGGAGTCACTGGGAAAAAGTCCTCCCTTGATCAGGAATTTAATGCATACCTACAGAGATGTAAAAATTCCACAAAACTCCCACTGGCTGTCGGGTTTGGCATTCAGAGTAAGGAAGACATAGAACGTCTCAAGGGAAAAGCTGATATGGCTGTCATTGGCTCACGAACGATCCAACTGGTGGAAGCTGAAGGAGCAGAAGCGGTTGGGCAGTTTATCGCAAGTTTACGCTAAGACTGTCCCCTTAGCAGTGCTACTCTGGATTTTTTTACTTATGCCTACGCCAGCTGGGATGAGTAATACCGAATTTCTTGACCTTATAATTTAATGCCCTTGGAGTAACTCCCAGCTTTTTTGCAGCGTTCTTCTGTACCCAAAAGCACTCTTCAAGGGCATTAAAAATCAGTTCCTTTTCCTGGTTTACAAGCGATCCATTCATTCCGACAAGCGGATGATGTCCCGAGATTTCTCCCTTTCCTTTCTCTTCAGGCAACGAGAGGTTAAAGATATCAATTTCTTCGCCTTCTTCCAAGATTACAGCACGTTCTATGGTGTTTGCAAGCTGCCTGATATTTCCCGGCCAACTATAGCCTTGTATTTGCTCAAGCGCCCTCTCTGTAAAACCACTCACATCACTGCCCACCGAGATTATATATTTTTCCAGAAAGTTATTTACAAGCGGCAAGATACATTGACGCCGTTCCCGGAGAGGCGGTAAACGGATAGGAAGAATATTTATCCTGTAATAGAGATCTTCCCTGAACTCACCCTTTTCAATTTGTTCAGAAAGATTCTTATTCGTTGCAGCAATAACACGGACATCAACGTGTATTGTCTTATTCCCCCCCACCCGTTCAAAACTTTTTTCCTCAATAACCCTAAGCAGTTTTGTCTGTAGTCCTAGGCTTATCTCACCTATTTCATCAAGAAAAAGAGTTCCGCCGTTGGCCTGCTCAAAACGTCCAATTCGCTGTTTCTCTGCACTGGTAAAGGCACCCTTTTCATGACCAAAAAGTTCAGACTCCAAGAGATACTCTGGAATATTTGCACAATTAATCTTTATAAAGGCTTTCTTTCTTCGAGGACTGTTAAAATGAACCGTACCAGCCAGAAAACTCTTCCCTGTCCCTGTTGCTCCGGTAATAAGTACAGTTGAATCGGTTTTTGCAAATTTTTTCAGATTATCCAACACCCTTTTCATGCAGGGACTTGAAGCGACAACATCATCAAAATGGTAGACAACATCCTGCTTACGACGTAAGTATGCGATTTCACGTTGCAAAGATCTCTTATCAATGGCCTTGTAACTGGACACCCCATACCGAGTTGCCGACACAGGATACACAAGATAATCAACTGCCCCTTTCCTCAATGTTAGAACACCAAATTCAACATCTTCTTTTTCACTGATAATAATCACAGGGGTGTGAGGAATACGCTGAGTAACCTTACCTAGTATAGTCAAACCCTGCGCACCATTTCCTATGAACAAAAAAACTAGATCAAACTCATTTCCATTTAACTCGACGAAGAGATTCTTTTCAGTTTCGCAAAACTGTATTGTTGATTTACCAGTTAAGGCGCCACTAAGAATATCATGACTTTCTTCTGGCATTGAATATGCTAAAATTGTATACATATTGTTCCTTCAATAGAAGCTGATCTCTAATTTCAATTTTGTAACCAGCATATGAAAACATATGTTAAATAGATACACTTTGCAAACAAATAATTCACATTTTCACCTGCAATCAACACCCTATTTTCCATGGCCCAGGTAAATGAGGAACTACGAAAACGATATTCAGTTCATGAAACAAGCTCTTCAGCTTGCAAAACTCTCTGCCGAAAAGGGAGAAGTACCAGTGGGAGCAATTATCACACATTGTAATGAAATCATCGGAAAAGGAAGGAACTGTCCGATCAAGACCTGTGACCCGAGCGCTCATGCTGAGATTATTGCCATACGCGAAGCAGCAAAATTCCGTAATAATTATCGCATCCCTGAGACAACGATTTACATAACTCTAGAGCCCTGCATAATGTGTATGGGAGCTATTATTCATGCACGCATAAGACGCGTTATCTTCGGAGCCTATGACTCAAAAACAGGGGCCGCTTCTTCCAGATATTCAATAGGAAGTGATGGTTTACTTAATCATGAGTTGGAAATTTATGGTGGCATATACAAAGAAGAATGCACAAAGATTATCAAAGCTTTTTTTAAAGAGAGGAGAAAAAAACGGCATTGCTGAGTAACTCACCACCTTTTTCGTGTTCATTTAGCTGCTTTATTGAAAGAAATCTGTTGAAAGTAACACCTCCGAGCAATGAATCTGTTTTTCCTAATAGGGTTAATTTTCCCTGAAGCTTAATTTTTTATTGCGAAATTTCTCTTCTCAGTATAGAAAGCCTCAGAACTTATACAATCTACAATTTATTGGAGGGGTGGCCGAGAGGCTTAAGGCGCACGCTTGGAAAGCGTGTGTACGCAAGTACCGTGAGTTCGAATCTCACCCTCTCCGCCAAATTGTCTTAGTTGTATGGATCAATGTGTTTCAGGGGTTTTTACATACTGCATGAAATGCTCTTGACGCAATCTTTTGGGTTGAGTATAAAGACCGATAATGGGAAGTTAAAACAAAGTATTTCTCATAGCCAAATAAAAATTCGTCTTTGATAGTCGGGTTCTGTACAATTCAGGATCATGAACTCCGCCAGGTCTGGAAGGAAGCAACGGTAATGACCCCCTGGATGTGCTACAGGGTGCCCGGCTATCATCTTTTTTTTACTCTTTCACGAATCCCTCTCTCCAGGCAGGTCTGTTATATGTCCTATTTGGTTCTTGCTAGAAAGTCTCGTCCCCAGGATTTCAATCAGGTTGTGGGACAGATTCCAGTGGTAAAAACTCTCCAAAACAGTCTGCAGCGCGATCGCGTTGCACATGCCATCTTATTTTCAGGCGTGCGTGGTGTCGGGAAGACTACTCTTGCCCGTATCATGGCTAAAGCTATCAATTGTGAACAGAGGGCAAACGACGGCAACCCATGCAACTTATGCGACTCCTGCATAGCTATAACATCTGACTCCTCGCTCGATCTCTACGAGATTGATGGTGCATCCAATCGTGGCATCCAGGAAATTCGAGAACTTAAAGACAAGATTCGATTCCTGCCAACATCTTCCAAATACAGAATCATCATCATAGATGAAGTCCATATGCTCACCAACGAGGCATTCAACGCCTTGTTAAAAACACTGGAAGAACCTCCAGATCACGTCTTTTTCATGTTCGCAACAACGGAGTTGCATAAAATTCCCATAACCATCCTCTCCAGATGTCAGCGCTATGAACTCAAGCGGGTTTCTGCAACAGAGCTCACGGATCATTTTAGTAAATTGGCTAAAACAGAAGGTATGCAAATTGAGGACGCAGCTCTACAGCTTATCGTTCGAGAGTCCGAAGGTTCTGTGCGTGATGGGCTGAGCCTGCTTGACCAGGTTTTCTCTTACGGGGAAGAGATTATTTCGACAAACGATGTCGTGCAAGTTCTTGGCCTTGTTTCCCGAGACATCATTCTAAATATCACGCGTGCCCTCCTCGAAAAAGACCCTGGTACTGCATTGTCTGCACTTGATGAAGCTTTTAGTTTTGGGGTTGACCTCAAACGATTTACTGCTGATCTTCTGAGTGCATTCCGTACTCTTATCCTTTCCAATATTAACGGATGTCAAGAATTAATTAATACCCCACAAGAAGAGTATGTGGAGTTCAGAAGACTTGCACAGAAACACGGACACACCACCATCCACATGAAAATGAATCTACTCATCCAGGGAGTTGAGGATATGCACTATGCCTCACTGCCAAGACTAGTACTTGAAAGTACATTTCTAAGAATAATCCAGGCAGACGAAGTTGTTCCCGTTACCGATATCCTGACTAAGCTGGACACCCTTCTTACAGGAAGACCACTTCCACTACAAGAAAGACAAGCCCCAAAAACTGAGAAAAAAAAAACATCTCACAATAAGGAAACGAAAACAGATTCTCCCAAACTAAAAACAACAAACATACCGCACAGCACCCAACCTGCCATATCCAAACAGCCCGACATACAGCCTAATACACCAGAAAACCCTGAACCGACTTCTCTCCCAGCACCTGCAACATCTCCAAAAACGAAACACGTTTCTAATAAACGAACCGTGAGACGTGACTGGCAGGGATTCATTGAACATGTAAAAGACAGAAAACTCTGGATGGCACAGGATCTACAACGAACAGAATCTGTCAAGGAGTTAGACAATGAACTGCAACTCCATTTTTCTGACCACGCAAACTGCACCCTGCTCCGCCAAAAAGATAATGCAAAGCTCCTTACAGAATTTGTTCTCGATTTTTTTCAAAAAGACCTTAATATCCGTTTTATTACACCTGACAAAGTAGAAGGAAAAGAACCGAACAATATTGACAGTCCGCATAAGCTAAGAAACAAACTAGCCAATGATCCACTAGTCCTTATGGCAACCGAGATTTTTAATGGCCAGATTGGGGATATTCGCGTTGGACCAAGAAGCAGATAATTCCTGTCATAATCATTTTCCGGCCATAAGGTTCACCAAAAATACTACCACAATGGAGACACAGACTATGGACATGAACGCAATAATGCAGCAAGCTCAACAAATGCAAAGTAAAATGAGCGCGATCCAGGAAGAACTCAAATTAAAAACTGCCACTGGGACAGCAGGGGGTGGAATGGTGACAGTGACAGCTAACGGAAACAGCCAGATTCTTTCCGTTGAAATTGAAAAAGAAAACATTTCAATAGACGAAAAAGGAATGCTCCAAGATCTTGTTGCCGCTGCAACCAACGACGCCTTACGGAAAGTGAAAGAACTCGGAAAAGAAGAAATGGGAAAACTTACTGGTGGCATGAATATTCCTGGTCTATCCAACCTTTTTGGATAATTCCCTCAATATCGCTCGCAAGAATTATGTCACCCCAGGTTATACCACCCGCACTGGAACGTTTAATTCAGGATCTGACCAAGCTCCCTGGAATTGGAAAAAAAACAGCTTCTCGCTTGGCTTTAACCATTCTTAGGCGCCCGGCAGGTGAGGCCCGTGAACTTGCTGAGGCATTGAAAGGTCTCCACAGCTCCATCCAGCTCTGCTCCTGCTGCTTTACTTTTTCTGAAAATGATCCATGTGCAATTTGTGCAGACCTAAAGCGAGACAGCAGCCTTATCTGTGTTGTTGAGCAACCAGGAGACCTCCTCGCCATAGAGAAAGCCGAGAATTTCCTGGGCCACTACCATATTCTCCACGGAGTCCTTGCCCCCATGGATGGCATAGGCCCTGGTGAAATAAAAATAAAGGAGCTCGAAAGACGACTGGACAGTGGAGAAGTAAAAGAGGTTTTCATAGCCACGAGTTCAACTGTACCGGGTGAGGCCACTGCCAATTATCTTATTGACAGATTAAGACACAAAAGCGTGCTAATCACCCGCCTCGCCTGTGGAATACCTATGGGAATGGATATAAAATACGCAGATAAACACACCTTGGCAAGAGCTATTTCAAGCCGAAGTAAAACCACCTGATTTCCACCCTGCAATCGGTTGTTAGCCCTTCTTGTTTTTCCTTGACAGAATCGTCATATATTGGTAATTGACACTGTTCCAGTTATCTCTTTAGGAAAAGAGATCAATACCACAGGCGCGTAACTCAGCGGGAGAGTGTCACCTTGACATGGTGGAAGTCGGCGGTTCGAAACCGCCCGCGCCTACCAGATTTACCTGGCTAAAGTTCATACGGTTGCCACATTCCGTATCAATTTTAGCCTTTGCTTTTTTAATATATGAACTACACAAATGACTGATATCAAAATCGACATAGAAAAAGGTGCTGTTGCTGTAATGCCAGCGTCAACGACAGTGGGAGAGGCTCTATCTCAATTGTTGTCGAACAAACAGCGCAAAAGAACGGTTGCGGTTCATATGAATGGCTGTGTTCTTGACTTAGCCACTCCCCTCACCAGCGACTCAAGCCTTAGCCTGATTCAGGTTGGCTCCAATGAGAGCCTTAATATTCTGCGACACTCAACAGCACACGTTATGGCTGAAGCGGTTCGCCAAATATATGGCCCAGATGTCCTGGTGGCCATTGGCCCTTCTATTGCTGATGGTTTTTATTACGATTTTGATTGTAAAGAGGTTTTTACGCCAGAGGACTTCGAGAAAATTGAAGAAAAAATGGCAGAAATAATCAGGAATGCTCAGCCCTTCACTCGCACTGAAATGAAACGCAGCGAAGCCATAACGCATTTCCAAAAGTATGGCGAAAAGTACAAGGTAGAGCTTATTCAAGAGCTTAATGAAGAATCGGTTTCTCTCTATCAACAGGGAGACTTCATTGATCTCTGTCGAGGGCCCCATTTGCCAAATACCTCGTGGATTAAAGCATTCAAGCTTCAACGTGTAGCAGGCGCATATTGGCGAGGTGATGAAAAAAACACCATGCTGCAACGTATTTACGGAACAGCATTTTTTGACAAAAAGTCCCTAAAAAAACATCTCAATGCTTTAGAAGAAGCAAAAAAACGTGACCACCGTAAACTTGGTAAAGAATTACAGCTCTTCACCATACAAGATGAAGTCGGCCCTGGTTTAATTCTATGGCAACCAAAGGGTGCGCTTCTTCGTAAACTTATCGAGGATTACTGGAAAGACGCTCATTACCGTAACGACTACGAATTGCTATACACACCTCATATTGCACGCCAGGATCTGTGGAAAACTTCAGGTCATCTTGATTTTTATGGTGAAAATATGTACTCGGGTATGAACATTGACGATGTACAATATCAATTAAAACCCATGAACTGTCCGTTCCATATCGGTATTTATAACAGCAACAAAAGAAGTTACCGTGAGTTCCCCATTCGCTGGTGTGAGTTGGGAACTGTATATCGCTATGAGCGTGCCGGTGCGTTACACGGATTGCTTCGGGTGCGAGGATTTACTCAGGATGATGCGCATATTTTTTGCCTCCCCGAACAGCTTGAAGACGAGATCTTTAACATTCTGGCTCTCAACCTTGATATTCTTAAGACTTTTGGGTTTGAAGACTATGACATCTATCTTTCCACAAGACCTGAAAAATCGGTCGGAACCGATCAGAACTGGGAACAATCCACCGAGGCCTTAAAACTCGCCCTAGAGAAAAAAGGACTTTCCTACGATCTTGACCCTGGAGAGGGTGTTTTCTACGGACCAAAGATTGACATTAAAATAAAAGATCAACTTGGACGTTCATGGCAATGTTCCACCATACAGGTTGACTTCAACCTTCCGGAGCGATTTAAAATGACCTATACCGGAAGTGACAATCAGGAGCACCAGCCTATTATGATTCATCGAGCTCTGATGGGTTCTCTTGAGCGGTTTATAGGGGTACTAATAGAACATTATTCCGGTGTTTTTCCCCTTTGGTTTGCCCCAGTACAGGCAAGAATAATGAATATCACCGATGCTCAAACTGAGTATTGTAAAGACGTGTACACAAAGCTTCGAAAGGCTGGACTAAGAATAGAAAAAGATTTGCGCAATGAAAAACTGAATTACAAAATCAGAGAAGCGCAGATGGAAAAAATTCCATATATGCTGATCGTTGGAGACAAGGAAAAAGAAAACGCAACTGTTACTGTAAGGCTCCGAAACGGTAAAAACATAGTGGATCTCTCCATAGATGATTTCATAATGAAAGTGACCGATGAGTGCTTGGCAGGTCGTGGAATATAAATTATAAGTAGTTTTTTTTAAAAACGTATCAGGATTCCTTGATAAGTCGAAGGTCAAGGTGATCATTTTTCAATCCGAGTTTGGGAGGTATTAACATTAAACGTCGCGGAAAAAGGGCCCCGGTTCAGAATACAATAAAAGTAAATATCAATGAGGCAATCCGTCACCCAGAAGTTCGACTCATTGGAAGTGATAGTTCACAGCTTGGCATATTCAGTGCCGCTGAGGCTCTTGAGAAAGCCTACAATGAAGGACTGGATCTTGTAGAAGTATCTGAAAATGCAAAACCTCCCGTTTGCAGAATTATGAACTATGATAAGTTCAGATACGAACAGGCCAAGAAGCAACAGGAAGCAAAAAAGAAACAAACCACTGTTGAGACAAAGGAAATCAAGTTTCGGCCTAAAACCGAAACCCATGATTTAAACTTCAAATTGAAACATGTCCGGAAATTCCTTGCTCAGAAGAATAAGGTCAAACTCACGATGCGCTTTCGTGGCCGAGAAATTGTTTACTGCCAGACTGTTGGACTTGAGGCAATGCAAAAAATAGCAGAAGCTCTGGAGGATGATGCTGTTATCCTTCAACCTCCTAAAATGGAAGGCCGACAGTTAGTAATGTTCGTAGGCCCCAAAATATAAAGTTACGCAAAAAATGATACACTCGTAAAAAGGTCAATTGAGAGATGGGTAAGTAAAAAACTTCAGATGCAAGGCGCGTATGTTCTGTTTGATTTCGGCGCACTAGGGTACGTCATAATTTAAAAAAACAGCGACGAAGCAGGTGAACGTTTTTACAACGCCATCAAAAATTAACAAATCAATTTCTACCATATTACTGATGGTTGTAAAAAAACCATCGTTTGCCTGTTACAGGATAAGGAGTCATTACAATGCCTAAAATGAAAACAAAAAGAGGCGCTGCAAAGCGTTTCAAAAAAACAGGATCCGGAAAGATAAAGCGTTCCAAAGCCTTCACCAGCCACATTCTGACTAAGAAATCCACCAAGAGAAAACGTAACCTTCGTAAATCCGGAATTGTTGACCCTGCAAATGCACCAACCATCCGGAAAATTCTGCCTTATTTGTAAAACCCTTTCACGGATTTTATAAGCCAGTTTTTATCATTGCAAATATTAGAGGTATAGCTTCTAATTTAAAAAGGAGTATCAAGATGCCACGCGTTACCAGGGGATTTAAAGCCCGCAGAAGAAGAAATAGAGTACTTAAACTAGCCAAAGGTTACAGAGGTGGAAAATCCCGTCTTTACCGTACAGCCACAGAAGCAGTTGACAAGGCACTCGGCTATGCATACCGAGACAGAAGGAATAAGAAACGTGACTTCCGCCGTCTTTGGATCACCCGTATAAATGCTGGAGCAAAGATGAATGGTATAAACTATTCACGATTTATCAGCGGATTAAAAAAGGCTAATATTGATTTAGACCGTAAGGTACTATCCAACATGGCGATACTTGATGCCCCTGCATTCACTAAGGTTGTCGACATTGCCAAAGCCGCCAATGCATAAAACACATATATTTTAAAGTATTCTCTCTTTAGAGCTACTTGAATATATATTTTATCCTGCCGGTTTCAATTCATATTGGAACCGGCATAGTGTTTTATAGCTTTTTTTTTCATTAATGGGTAGTAGTAATCAGCTTTCCTTCTCATTACTTTATTGTATTATGGCATAACTTAAAAACTAAGACGTTTCTACCACTGAAAGATCATGGAACAAAAGCTTAATACTCTACAAACTGAGGCGCACACACAACTTTCCACTGTTGAAAACAACGCCCAGTTGGAAGACTTCCGAATCCGTTTCCTTGGCCGTAAAGGCCTGTGTAGCACCGTTATGAAAGAACTTGGGTCCGTCTCTGACAAAGAAAGACCGCGCCTTGGCCAGATGGCAAATAGAGTTAAAAATGAAATCGAAGCACTCTATGATGAGAAGAGACAGGCTTTGTTATCAGGCCTGAATGGTAGTTCTATCCAAGAGGATACCATTGACCTCAGCCTTCCGGGCCGAAAACCTGAAAAGGGTAGGCTTCACCCCGTAACGCAGATCATGAATGAAGTCTGTTCCATATTTGAAAACCTCGGTTTCGCCGTCGCTGAAGGACCAGATGTTGAGCACGATCATTATAATTTTGAAGCGCTCAACATCCCGGCTCATCACCCAGCCAGAGATATGCATGATACTTTCTACATCAGCGATTCCATACTGCTGCGTACGCACACATCGCCTATGCAGGCACGAATCATGGAAGCCCGCCAACCACCGTTACGAGTAATTGCTCCAGGAAAGGTCTATCGCTGTGATTCGGATATCACACACACGCCAATGTTTCATCAGGTAGAAGGATTTCTGGTAGACAAAAATATCTCTTTTGCCGATCTCAAAGGTGTGCTCACAGTTTTTACTGAGAAGATGTTTGACCAAAAGCTCGAACTCAGATTCCGCCCCAGTTTCTTCCCATTTACTGAACCAAGTGCAGAAGTTGATATTGCCTGCGTTATATGTGAGGGAAAAGGATGCCGTGTCTGCAAACGAACCGGATGGCTTGAGATCTTGGGTTCTGGAATGATAGATCCTGAGGTATTCAAAAAAGTCGGGTATGACCCTGAAATTTACAGCGGTTTCGCTTTTGGCCTAGGCATCGAACGTATTGCCATGCTTAAATACGGTATCGACGATATTCGTCTCTATTATGAAAACGATCTACGTTTTCTCTCTCAGTTTTAATACTTGTGAATATTTTGCGTAAAATATACACTTTTTTGCGTTGATTTTCCATAGCGAGGGAGTGGCACCCCGCCTTCTTATGGATCATTACTGATTTTAGTGTAATCACAACCAATCATCAGCTTTAACAGTAGAGATATCCTTCATGAAGTTTACAACGAACTGGCTTAAAGAATACGTAGACACAAAAGATCTTACACCGGAAGCCCTTGCGGAACACTTGACTATGCTTGGGCTTGAAGTTGACGCTGTAACCCCTCTATTCCCTGGACTCTCCTCAATTAGGACAGCCAAAGTACTTTCCGTTAAAACACACCCAAACGCAGACAAACTGCAGCTTTGTGAAGTAGCAGTTGGTACTGAAACCTTCTCAATAGTTTGTGGTGCTCCCAATGTCCGTAAAGACCTTGTCACCGCCATTGCTCTTGTTGGTACAGTTATGCCTGATGGAATGAAAATCAAGGCGTCCAAGGTTCGTGGCGTTAAATCCTTTGGTATGCTCTGTTCTGAACAGGAGCTTGGTTTGAGTGATACCCATGATGGAATTATGGAGCTCCCGGCCGAGACACCGCACGGTCAACCAATACTCACAGCCCTAGGCCTCGACGACCTCCTCGTTGAGGTAGATCTCACTCCCAATCGTCCTGATTGCGCATCAGTTATAGGGATTGCCAGAGAAGTTTCCGGGATAACCAGAACGCCATTAACTCTGCCCGTAGAGTCAGCAACACTTATCCACTCAAGTCAGGATTTTTCCGTAGACATTGAAGACTCACAAGCTTGTCCACGTTATGCAGCACGATTAATTCGAAATGTCATAATCAAACAATCACCATGGTGGATACGAAAAAAACTTCTTTCCATCGGAATGCGCCCCATCAACAATGTTGTAGATATCACTAATCTTGTAATGATGGAATATGGCCAGCCGCTACATGCATTCGACTACGACACCATCGTCGGCCGACAAATCCTTATCCGTCATCCTAAAAACAATGAAACTGAGCTTACAACTCTGGATGGAGAAAAGCGCATCATGGATCGCGATACGTTAATGATTTGCGATGCTGAAAAGCCAATTGCCATTGCAGGTGTCATGGGTGGATTAAACTCTGAAGTCACACAAACCACTACAAATATTCTCCTCGAAAGTGCCTGCTTTAATGCCATTTCAGTTCGTCGCACTGCAAGGAGACTAAAAATACCCAGTGAAGCTTCTTATAGGTTTGAACGAGGTGTAGACCCTGGTGGCTGCATAACTGCCATGGAACGTGCCGTCTCTCTGTTGTGTGAAGTTGCAAATGGTGAGGCTACTGAGGGTGGTATCGACTTATATCCTGGCATACGACCTTTGAATTCTCAGACACTGAGGATTTCCAGGACATCGTCCCTACTAGGCATTGAATTGTCTTATGAAAAGATTGCAGATGTACTTCAATCAATTGGAATACGCTGTAAACGTAAAGACGATGACACCATTTGGATAAACCCCCCTTCATACCGTATAGATATAGAACGAGAGGCGGATTTGGTCGAAGAGGTTGCTCGTCTGATTGGATACAATTCTATCCCCACCAGTCTCCCTACCGTAAGCCTGAGCTATCCTGACCAGGAGCCCAAAAGATCCCTGCGTAAACAGATTGCTAACCTTCTAGTTGATATAGGCTTCAGTGAAGCCATAAACTATAGTTTTGTCACCCCCAAACATGTCTCCATGATGGCTCTCAAGAATGAAGACTACAGAAGCACTCAGGTGACACTTATTAACCCGCTAAGCGAAGAGCAATCTGTTCTGCGCACCATGCTCATTCCCGGGTTGCTTGAGAACCTCAAACGCAATATTAATTTCCAAAACAGCAGTGTCAAACTCTTTGAAATTGGAAAGGTTTTCACCCCCCGTGGTCACAATGAACAACCTGTTGAATCAGAACGACTCACCTGTATACTCAGTGGCCAACGAAGAGGAAATAGTTCACCTCTCTATACTGGCGACGAGAAAGTTGATATTTTCGACGCAAAAGGGATTGCTGAGATACTACTTGAAACTCTTCGTGTTTATGGTTGTGGGTCAAGTGACACCGTCACGTTCCAAACACCAGAACTAACAGAACAAGAAACATATGGTTGCTCTCCCGAGACCCTCATCATTAGTAGTCCAAATGGAATACTTGGGCAGCTAAGTAAGCTAGCACCTGAGGTTGCAAAGGAATTTGGAATTAAACAGGAAGTTTTCTTCATTGATCTCGATTTTGAACTCCTCTGCCGCACACACGCTACTTCAAAAAGATTCCATAAACTCCCAGTATTTCCTGCTGTCAAAAGAGACATAGCACTTCTTGTACCCATCACGGTGAAGGCTGGTGATATGCTTGAGGCAATTCACAACAGTGGAGAAAAATTTATTGAACAATGTGAAGTATTTGATGTATATCAAGGAAAGCCTCTTGAAGAAGGAATGAAAAGCATTGCAGTCTCGGTCACTTATCGTTCCCCGACCAAGACACTTACTGAAAAAAATGTCACAAAATCGCATATAAAGATTATAAACACACTTACTTCCACTTTTAATGGAAGGCTCAGAGAAGGTTAAAATGAATAAAGGAAATCTTACACGTAAGGAATTGGCCGAAGCTCTCACCAGTCAACTAGGATACTCCCAGAATACCTGCTCGGAACTTATTGACACGTTTCTTGACAGAATGAAACAGAGACTTCTCGATGGAGAAGCTATTAAGTTTGTCCACTTTGGCACTTTTAATGTTCGGGACAAGCAACCACGACGAGGACGTAACCCAAGAACTGGTGAAACCATTACCATTAAGAAGAGGCAAATGATCAGTTTTCGCCCAAGTAAAAAGATGAGGGAACAGGTTAACGAAAACTAACCTTTCAGGAATGCACCTCTAATGTAATTAACACTGAATGAGCATTGAAATTCCAGACAAGCTCTATTTCAAAATCGGTGAGGTCAGTAAGTTGGCTCATGTGGCCCCGCATGTAGTTCGCTACTGGGAGGGAGAATTTAAAGAAATTCAGCCAAAACGAACCAACTCCAATCAACGTCTTTACAGACGAAATGACGTGGAGATAGTTTTACTGATCAAACAGCTTTTACATGATCAGGGGTTCACCCTTACCGGAGCTAAGAAATTCCTAACTGACAAACAGCAAGCTGGTATCACGGAAGAGCAAGCTGCATGCAAACAGGATCATCTTAGCACCATAAAAGAAGAACTTTTAGCTGTAAAAATACTTCTTAATGGAAAGAAATAACATTTTTCCCCTTGACGACAAAGATTGACAGGACTTGTCCTCCATGGTAATAAAGCACAAGTTTTCGGAACGTGGCGCAGTCTGGTAGCGCACTTGTCTGGGGGACAAGTGGTCGGAGGTTCAAATCCTCTCGTTCCGAC
>CAMZKT010000062.1 GCA_947311435.1 uncultured Desulfocapsa sp. | reverse complement strand
CATGCCCGAATGGCGGAACTGGTAGACGCAAGGGACTTAAAATCCCTCGGCCTCTGGCTGTGCGAGTTCGATTCTCGCTTCGGGCACCATCTCAAAGAACCGGGATTCAAAATAGTTGCTAGACGTTAGCTTCTACTTGAGATCAAGATTTCCTTAAAACTCTCGCTTTATTTCATGAAAAGCCCATTAAAATCAGGGTTTGCCCAGCATGTGACATCGGTCGTTGCCACTTGCCCTTCAGTAATTCCCCCTCATGCCTCTTGCTGAACAGTAACTAAATGCGTACAACTATTCGTACACGTATTCTTTTTATTTTTACAGGTATCGCTTTTATTCAAGCACTTCTACTTGGTGCTTTTTTTCTTCATCAGCGCAATACCAGCAATAAAAATTTTGTTACCCTGCAACTTCAGTCAGCCTGCAAAGAAATTAACACTCAACTCTCCATTTTCCTCAATTCCCTTCTTGGCAATCTTGAAACCGCCACCCAGCAAGTGGAGAGAATGGCGCAAAAAGAATATCAACAGCATAATCTTCTCACATCACTAAAAGATAAAACAAAGGAATTTCAGGCACTTAATTATTACGACATCAATGGTATCATTAAGTGCTCAGTTTCAAGATTGCCCCTTGGGGAGATCCCTCAAAACTTCACCAACGATCCAGTTCTCTTTACTTTCCCTTTTCGCACCGGAAAACCATTCTTCAGTTCACTCGCAACAAATGAGGACAATTTGGCTTTTGCTATCAGCCACCCCATCTATTTCCTCGATAAATCCTATATCGTGGGGGTTATTTCCGCTCTTGTTTCCTTCGATACTATTCAACACTTAATAGACCAGATAGACATCCCCAAACACTCAAACATTCTGGTAATAACCAGTGAGGGGAAGGTGGTCGCTCAGCGCTGGGATAACATGCTGCCCCTTCAAGTGTCCCCCCCTGATCAGAGATGGAACGGAGATATTGTTATAAACCATACCCGTTACATCTCCGCTTCATCCCTGCTTGATTTTCATGGACAGCAATTAACCATTGTTTCAACAATCGATACCGACAAGTCATTAGCACCCTCAGTTCGATCATTTATGTTGCTGATGTTACTGCCATTTCTCCTACTCATCCTCTCAGCTATAGTAGGATGGACCACCTATAAAAAGATCATCGAACCACTGCAAATTCTAGCAGAAGTACCTTCCCCATTGTCCCAGAGGGAAGAGATAGAATTTGTATCACCCGTGGACACAGAACTTCATACACTGGCTGATACATTAAATACCCTAAACACACAGCTTCGCGAATCATATTCTCAGCTTGAAGAAGAAGTAATAAAGCGTAGGCGTGAAGAGAAAATCGCAATTTTATCAAAAATAGAGGCAGAAAAGGCTAACCAGGCAAAATCTATTTTTCTTGCCAATATGAGCCACGAAATTCGGACACCACTTCACGGCATGATCGGGATGCTCGAAATGATAGGCAAAGAGCCTATGAGCAGGCAACAACAGCACCTCCTTTCAATGACCAAAACTTCAGGCCAAAGGTTACAGACTGTTGTAGAATCTATTCTCGATCTCTCCCTTGTGGAATCCGGAAAATTCAGCCTTTACAAAGCACCGTTTGTTCTTTCTGAACTTATTCTTGAAGTCACTGATTTAATGAAGGTTCAAGTTGAAAATCAGAACAAAGAGATTTCGATCCACTCAACACAGGCAGATGACACCCCCAATAATCTCATTGGCGATAGTGGTCGCATCAGGCAGATTCTTATAAACCTGATAAATAACAGTATAAAATTCAGCGACAAAGGCCGCATTATCCTAACCATATCACTTCAAGAAAAACTTGCGGGTCACAAAGTTATATTACTGTTCACCATACAAGATAGTGGGAATGGTATCCCAGAAAGTGCGGCAACCACAATCTTTGACGCTTTTGAAAGAGGAAAGATAGGCAATTCTAATGTTATTGAAGGGACGGGTCTGGGACTCACTATTAGTGCCGAGTTTGTACAACACATGCAAGGAAAACTGTGGCTTGCAAGTACAGGTGAAAATGGTTCTACCTTCTGTTTTACCATCCAGTGCGCATTGGACTGCACCCCCACCCCACAAGCTAACAACAAGGAAATCCCCAAAAAAAACCAAACTGAACCTCTGAAAGGAATACGTATTTTCCTGGCAGAAGATGAATTCATTAACCAACGGATCATATCAGCCTACCTGGAGGAACATGGAGGAGAAGTAACCATATGTGCCAATGGTCAGGAACTCCTTGATGCCATGCAGAAAGAGCCTGGAGATATCATCCTGATGGATGTCCGCATGCCCGTTTTGAACGGCCTTGAGACAACAAAAATTATTCGGGCACAAGAAACAGAGGGTGCCCTCCTTCCAATCCCTATTGTAGCTCTTACAGCACAGGCCACAACAGACTTTGAACAGCAATGCAAGGACGCAGGAATGGATGCCTACCTGACGAAGCCTATCTCCTTTGATAAACTTGTGGAAACCATTTACAAATACGCAAAGAAATGAGAACACCTGTCGGGGAAGCCTTATTTCCGAGAGAGCTTTTAACCTTTTGTGATCTTCTCCAACGCTTCCTCATAACGTGCTTTTGTCTTTTCTATAATATCCTTTGGTATCTTGGGTGCTGGAGGGTTTTTATCCCAACCCAGTGTTGCAAGGTAATCGCGCAGAAACTGCTTATCAAAACTTGGCTGGCCTTTACCTGGTTGATACTGACTTAGAGGCCAGAATCTCGAAGAGTCAGGGGTTAAGACCTCATCTATCAGGATCAACTCACTCCCCATCAGACCAAGTTCAAACTTGGTATCAGCAATAATTATTCCCTTCGATCTAGCGTAATCTGCCGCCCTGCTATAAAGTTCCACACTGATGTCTGCAATTCTTCGGGTCTGTTCTTTGCCCAGTATTTTCTCCATTGCATTCACGGAGATATTTTCATCATGCTCACCGATATCAGCCTTTGTCGAAGGAGTAAAAATTACTTCTGGAAGTTTATCAGACTCCTGAAGATCCGAAGGAAAATCAAAGCCACAGACAGTCGTGTTCTTCTGATACGCTTTCCAGAACGATCCTGAGATATATCCACGAACAATACATTCTACTGTCAGGGGTTTTGTTTTATGAACCAGCATTGAACGTCCATCAAGCTCTGAGCTATACGCTTGACAAGCATCAGGATACGCACTTACATCGGCAGTAATCAAATGATTGGGGACTACATCTGCGAGCAGGTCAAACCAGAAGAGAGAAAGCTGAGTTAATACCTTGCCCTTACCTGGAATGGCATCAATCACAACATCAAACGCTGAGATACGATCAGTTGCAACCATTAATAACTTATCACCATGTCCTGGAATGGCATACATATCTCGAACTTTTCCTCGATGCACAAGTTCGAGACCTTCATAGTTGGTTTCTAAAACTGACTCACTCATTATCTATCTCCTTCAAATGAAAAATTGGAATGATAACTCCAAAAGATATACTATATTCAATATTTATTTCAAAAAATTCCAACCAGATTATTCAGTAAACAGAACTATGAGGTCAATACCCTTTGCGTAGGTTTTCCTGGTTCTCACCCTCTGCCGGAACGCTTGCATGATACAGGAAGGGCTCCTTGCAAAACGGATTAGAATAGGAAACAAGCTCAGCAGTAATCGATCCTATAAGAATTTTAGACACAATACGCACTGGAATGCGACAGTCGTCGTCGGTAAGCCAGATCTCAGTATCGCCATCCTTATCGTAAAGACCTTTAAAATCCATGACAGGTCTTACAGGAAGTACGTTCACATCTCCCCTAAGACTACTATGAATACGTATAGGATCTTCTACATGAACAACAACTTCATGCAGCTCCCCATCAGCAAAGGTTGGAATAATTTGGGGCTTACCAGGATTCAAAATGAGAAGACGGTTCATAAAAAAGGAAGTAAATTCGTTATGCATTTCAGAATTCACTTTATAAATCCTGGGTTCCTCTTCGTTCTTCTGATACCGTACACTCCCATTTTCCTGATCATATTCCGTATATCGTGTTGCAGTATAATTGCGTCCTTCGGCCTGATGAACCCTGTAGCTGACAGGAAGCCTTGTCTCAGCATCCAGTATGGTAGAAAAACTATCATCAACAGGGTAAGCAAGATGGAGAAGGCCAGAGGACTGTACACGAACGGCAATCTCTAAACGATTAGCATCCTCACCAACTCGGCTTACTTCAATCCAAACATTCCCAATTTTAACGCCACCTGACCACGATAGTCTATAGACTAGTTTTTCATCCCCCTGCTGGCTTGCAACAAGTTTACGATCCACGCTCCCAAAAGGATAAGAAGACGCATCCCCTCTAATCGACGAGAATACGCAGCCAACCGCAACAAACATTAACAACCAGTAAGAATTCAAATGTTTTCCGTATAAAGTGCTAAACAAGTGGAAAAAAACAAAACCAGGCTAATAAACCCGTTCATTGAGAAAAATGACATCTGAATTCTTGATAAATCATCGGGATTAACTATCCAGTGTTGGTAAAAAAGAGCACAAGCTGCAACCAAAACACCCATAAAATAAAAAACATTCAAATGCGCCTGAATGCCGGTGAGCATAAAGAAAACAAAAGCTAATAAATGAAAACCGGCTGCCAAGCGAAAAGCATTGCGCGAACCAATTTTTGCAGGCAAAGAATGAAGGCCTGCCTCCTTGTCAAATTCAGCGTCAAGACAGGCATATACTGTATCAAACCCGGCCACCCAAAATAAGACTCCTGCCGAAAGTACCCATGGATACGCAGCAAGACTCCCCTGGATTGCCACCCACCCCCCAAGTGGAGAGAATGCAAGAGCAACCCCCAGTACCAGGTGACATAAGGAAGTAAACCGCTTGGTGAGTGAATAAAAAAGGGTTAGCCCCAATGCAAGCGGTGCCAGCTGCAAGGTAAAAGTATTCAGCGACCAGGCAGCATAGAAAAACAAAGCCCCGCCGTAATAACCATTCCCCAGGCCTCAAGGCCACTCACTGTGCCCGCAGGAATAGCCCGATCGGCCGTCCTAGGGTTCGCTCTGTCAAACTTGGCATCTATTATACGATTAAACCCCATGGCACATGTTCGAGCACCGACCATCGCAAGAACAACAAACAGAAAACTGCGCCAGTCAGGGAGCCCGCGTGCACCCAAAAATGCACCGATCAAAGCAAATGGCATGGCAAAGACAGTCAACTTAAACTTGATCATCTCAAGAAGATTTGAAATTTTTTCCAGCATTATGGGGTACTCCTCCATCTCCTGCGACCCTTTATTTCCAGGCCGAGCTGATCTGCCAACCGCCATGAAAAAGTCAATGCTGCCTCTTTTAATGTTTCGGGATTAAAATAAAATCCTGGGTGCGGAGGACAAATCACAGCACCGGCATCATGAACCGTAAGCATATTTTGTAAATGTGTTCTGTTTAGAGGCGTTTCTCTGGGTACGAGGATAAGTGTTTTTTTCTCCTTAAGCATCACATCAGCAGCCCGATGAACCAGGTTTTGTGTGATCCCTGAGGCTATTGCCGCAAGCGTTCCCATCGAACAGGGAATAACCACCATAGCATCATAAGCAGCAGAACCGGAAGCCGGTGCAGCAGTAAAATCCCGACAATCGAACCATTCGCTTACCGTAGGTAGGCTTTTTGAATTTGTATGCCCCTCAAGTTCTAACACTTTTTCTCCAGCCTCAGAACATATACCATGTACAGAAACTTGTTCCCCTTCAAGCATTTCAAGAAAAGACTGTGTATACAACATGGCTGAAGCACCGGTGACAGCCACAAGAATTTTTTTCATTATAAACGCCTTCAGCTTTCAAATAGGGTTAGAGGAAAGGACTTATTCGATGCATCATTACGAGCAATCAGATAGTGAAAATATGTTTCGAGAGCTTTTCTGTTACGTGCCCCCAACCCATACTCAATAGCCCTAAGATACACATAGCATTCATCGGGATGCATAGGGATACGATGTGCCACGGCCTTACAAATAGACTCAAGTTGTATTCTTCCTTCATCCTTACAAGAAAGTAACTCACGATGGATAGCCTCTACTGTTTTCGGATGCCTACTGCAAAAATCCTCTCGCACAGCGCATACGGCAAAAACAAAGGGAAGCTCCGTGTACCGGCACCAGACTTCCGCAAGATCAAGTTTATACGGAAACTCATTTCCTCCTGATAATCGTAGTGCCTCATCACCAATGGCAAGCACAGCATCCGCACAGTCAGCTTTTTCTCCACTGGCGTTCCCGACTTCATACCGTGGGTAAACATGAATAAACTCTTCAAGAAGAATTTTGACAAGGCTTATCGAGGTCTCTGATTGACCACTTAAAAGGACCTTCCTTTTGTTAAGCTTTTCAGGGGCAAGCCTTGAAAAGAGAAAAACAGAACCAACAGAACCATTTGCGCTAATGGAAAGATCGGAGAGTATTCGATACTTCTCCGGCCTTGCCGCATACTCATAAGATGAGACAAAACCAAGATCCAATTCACGATTGGCAAGCATTTTATTCAAAGTAGAGGGAGGAGCCTCGACTATATGCCAGTTCTCCGGATGATGTCGACTCTTCCAAACTTCATAGATCGGTGCAGTGTTAATAAAATTCACCATTCCGATTCGTACTTTTCCCATATACATTCTAATCACAAATGATGGCGACGTAAAAAACCTTCACCTGCTTCGTTGTTGTATTTTTTTGTTTAATTAAATGACCACTAGAATGCCGGAATAAAACAAAGAATACGCGATACGCAGCTAAAGTTTCTTACTTACCCATTTCTCAATTGACCTTTTTACAAGTTTATCACAAATCATTAACAACTCTCCATTACAACCATTTTACGGAATCTGGATGACCTTTTCTAACCAGACAGTCAAGAAGCTCTTCTGGTGAATGAACAGTATCGTAGGCTTCATCCTGGACATGGAGAAACCTGGCAGTTTTCCCGACTTCCAGGCTGCCATAAACTTCTTCACGTCCCATGGACCTTGCTCCACCCATTGTTGCCATAGAGAAAATCACTTCTGAGGACACTCTCGGATGTTCTTTTTTTAACAGCGCCATCTCCTGCCACAAATCAACCTCTGGGTTGGAAGTAATGGAATCAGTACCAAGCGCGGGTAACAGCCCCTGATCAAGCATAGCCTGCAACCTCACCTTTCCGACGGAAAGAAACCTGTTGCTGCCGGGACAAAGGCAAACATGGGAACCACTTTCTGCAATAATTTCAATCTCTTTGTCATTCAAATGCACACAATGTACAAAAATACTTTGCGCATTGACAAGGCCCAGGTTCTTTAAGTACCCCACAACAGCAGTACTGTCAATTCCAGGTATTGGAAAATTAGAATTGCTTCCCGTACGATCTCTTAAAAACTCCGGAAAGCATCCCTCTCCCCTGGTCAACAACAATACTTCATCTATGCTTTCAGCGAGGTGCAGTGAAAAAAGCTGACCATTTTGAGAACATCTGTTTTTTATGGCTTCAAGGAGTTTGGGAGAGGTTGAGTAGGGAGCATGAGCAGTAACTGATTGGACTACTGGCAGTTCCGCCATAAATTTTATCGCTCTTTCCGTAGCAACTTGCGTAGAACCAAGCATCTCATATAAAAAGTGAATCTCCACTGGAGAGGAATCAAAGTTCCCTATAATGGTATTCCCGATATCAAGCATAAGTCCGACACCCGACTCATATTGCTTCTGCACCATACGCTGTGCGGCCTTCAGTATGCCTGTCATGGTCAAATCTGAACACTCTCGAACTCGTAAAAGGGCCCTGATCCATGAGCACATACTGTAACAGTTCTCCGGCGGACAAACTTCTCCATAAATGGAAAGTTCCAAGTGAATATGTGCGTTAACAAGAGCGGGGAGCAAAACTCCCGGACAGACAATTACAGGAGAATCAGGAAACTCATTGGCAATCTCGGAGTATACGCCAACTGCAACGATGTTTTGGCTATCTACGACAACAGCGCCATCTGAGAGCACCCGAGAGGCCACAGGAATAACCCAGGGAGCTCTGTAAATTTGGAAGGATGATTTTCGAGAATCGGACACGGATACCTATCTGTCTGAAAAGATCAGGAGACAAGACTATAGTCCATTAAGCGCTGACGAGGTTCAAATCCTGCATCAACCACCAGGCTCCTGATTTCCTTTTCAGACAACCTAAAACTTATTCCAGCAGCAGCCACAACATTTTCTTCGATCATAGTTGAGCCGAAGTCATTGGCTCCAAAATGAAGGGAAAGCTGTGCAATCTTCGGCCCCTGGGTCACCCAGGAAGCCTGAACATTGTCAATATTGTCAAGATAAATACGTGAAAGAGACAACATACGTAAATATCCATACCCCGTTGTCTTTTTAATATCAGCTGATTGGACAAGCTTTGTATTGTCGGGCTGAAAGGGCCAGGGGATGAAAGCGGTGAAGCCCTTTGTTCTGTCTTGAAGTTGACGAAGACGCCGGAGATGTTCAAGACGTTCTGGAAGGGATTCAATATGCCCGAACATCATGGTTGCAGATGTTCTAAGTCCTTTATTATGTGCCACTTCCATAACTTCAATCCACTGATCAGCATTACATTTACCAGGAGAAGTTGCTGTCCGTACCCGATCGGAGAGTATCTCGGCTCCCCCTCCTGGTATGGAGTCTAGCCCGGCAGCCATCAAACGTTGAATAACCTCAACAATAGGCACCTTTGAGATCTCAGAAAAATGACATATTTCAGGGGGAGAAAAACCGTGGACATGTATCCCTGTTTTTTTCATAAACCGAAGCATGTCTTCGTAATATTCAAGAGACAGATCGGGATGTAGACCTCCTTGAAGCAGGATTTGAGTTCCACCCAGATCCTGAGTTTCCCTGATCTTAAGTGCCAACTGCTCCTTACTTAAAAGGTAGCCCCCCTTATCCTCCGGCAACTTATAGAAGGCACAGAATGTACAGGCAGACACACAGATATCTGTATAGTTAATATTTCTGTCTATAACGTAAGTGACATGGGTTTCAGGATGCAAACGCTTTCTAATAGCATCAGCAAGAAAACCGAGTTGATACAAATCAGCATCTTTATAAAGGAGCAAGAACTCATCATCACTGAGCCGTCCCCCTGAAAGAATATTGTCTTGTATGGCTGAGAATTCACTTTCCTGCATGACCATCACCTTTGTTTTCTATGCGTGAGTTTTAATGGTTTCATACAGAGTATCGCGTTCAATTGCAACCCGTCCTGCTTCCTGAATAAGCCTTACCAGGGTTTGCGAACCAATAGCCTGTTCCGTCTCTGCACCTGCCATATGCGTTATAACCTCTTCTTTCACAGTTCCATCCATATCATCTGCACCAAAAGAAAGTGCAATCTGCGCCACTTTCGGGCCGATCATAACCCAGTAAGCCTTAATATGAGGAAAATTATCCAGCATAAGCCTTGCAACAGCAATATTCTTTAAGTCGTCCATCCCAGTGGTTCTTGAGAGAGTTGACATTTCTGTGTTCTGAGGATGGAAAGCAAGTGGAATAAAGGCAAGAAAACCTTTGGTTTCATCCTGAGCCACGCGCAGCGCATCAAGATGTTCTATGCGCTCAGCCATGGTTTCGATGTGTCCGTAAAGCATGGTAGCGTTAGTGTACAAACCATGTCCATGGGCAATTTTTGCAATTTCAAGCCACTCTTTTCCTGGTATTTTCTTTTCACAAGTAATTTCTCGTATCCGTGGTGCAAAAACCTCAGCTCCACCACCAGGAATAGATCCAAGCCCAGCCTCCTTTAAAATTTCCAACGTCTCACCCACTGGCTTGCCAGCCAGGCCTGCCAAATGGGCTATTTCGACACAAGTGAAGGCTTGAATATGAACCTCGGGGCGAACTTCCTTAATTCCCCGCAGTAAATCAGTGTAATACGAAAAGGGGAGATCCGGATGGATACCACCAACCATATGAATTTCGGTAATGGGTTCATCGAGACGATCTCGAACTTTCTGTTGAACAGCTTCAAGATCCATCTCATAGGCTTGTTCATGTTCTTTATCTTTTCCAAAAGCGCAGAACTTACAGAGATTAGTACAAATATTAGAATAATTTATATGCTGATTATAAATAAAATAAGTATTATCACCATTTATTCGGTTACGAACAAGATTGGCCATATAGCCAAGAGATAAGATGTCATTTGAATTGTATAATCGTAATCCGTCATCGCAGGAGAGGCGTTTACCGGATTCTACTTTTTCAAGTATGTCACCAAACCCTGCTTTCTCAATAAAATTTTTCATTGTCATAAAGGAAGACAGGGATAGCCTGTCTTAACTCCTACTGAACGGCTCATTACAAGACATGGTCAACAAAGTTCATTAATTAAAAAACTCTGATGAGTCATAGTACCTGCCTGGCGCAACTAAAAGTAATCCTACACGTCGAGTTAATCCAAAAAGTATTTTAATTTGTCTCGTCGACTTGAATGGCGCAACCGATTTAAAGCCTTTTTTTCAATTTGTCGAATTCGCTCTCTGGAAACATTAAACCGTTTTCCTATCTCTTCAAGAGTGTACTCGGCTTTCTCACCAATACCAAAACGCAATCGAATAATCTTTTCTTCCCTTTCACTTAATGTGGAGAGAATTTCTTCAACCCTCCCCGAAAGCTCTCTGTTTTGAACTGCTTCATAGGGAGATTGTGACACCTGATTTTCAAGAAAATCTCCCAGTGTAGAATCATCATCTCCAACAGGAGTCTCCAGAGAAATAGGTTCTCTGGAGGCCTCCAGGATCGCAAGGATCTTATCCATAGGGAGATCAGTATTTTTGGATATTTCAAGAGGAGTGGGCTCTCTGCCAAGTTCTTTATAAAGTGCGTAAAACGCTTTAAAAAACTGGCTGCGTAATTCGAGGAAATGAACAGGCAAACGAATTGTTCGTGTTTTATCCAGAATAGCCCGGGTAATGGCCTGACGAATCCACCAGGAGGCGTATGTCGAAAACTTGTTGCCTTTGGTATAGTCAAACCGGAAAACCGCTCGCATAAGTCCAAGGTTCCCCTCCTGAATCAAATCAGCAAGAGTCAAACCCTGGTGCATATATCGCTTGGCAATGGAGACTACCAAACGAAGATTTGCTCGTATCATTGAGTCTTTGGCGACTTCAATGGAACGTGAATAGGCCTCAAGTTTTGTCTGTAGCTCTATCAATTCACGGCATTCGGAATGTTTCTTGGCAGCAGAGATAACACTGTAACGCATGAAATTGAGTTGTTGCTTCTTGGGCTTAAGAGTAGGATCTCTTTTCTCCCAAAGAGCAAGTCGGGTGCAAAGCAACTCAATCTCTTTTTTTTCAGATGTGTCCGCACGAATAGCCTCAATAATGGACTCAAATCCCTGGCGAATAGTTCTGGAGTACTTTGCCTCTTCCTCAGGAGTGAGAAGGTCAAAGCGTCCCATTTCCCTCAGGTAAGTAGTTGTGGTCTCCTCACCGTCATGAGCATCATCATCCTGGGTAATAGCCGATGTTTCATCAACATCAACACCATCCTCAAGACCATCTGCTTTATTCCATACCTCTCCGGAAAGGGTTCGTTTTTCCCCATCCACTCCTTCCTGGGTCACAATTTCAATATTGTGATCACCTAAAAAATTAAATATCTTTTCTATGGCAGTGGGGTCTTTAATTTCATCCGGAAGGAGTTGGTTCAGCTCTGTAAAACTGATACAGCCTTCCTTTTCCCCGGCCTTAAGCAGATTTTCTTTAAGTTCGGCTTGCAATTGGAGCTTGCTCCTTTACCTGGCTATAAAATATTAAAAAGGGTATTAAAAAAATACTCCGTTTCCTGAACACTATTGTTTATAGTAAACCCAGAGAATTCGTGTACACTTGAAACAAAAAATGGCAGCCAAAATGCTGCCGAGCACGAACTCCACGAACCTCTCAGTATACTACACATCGACGAAAAATGCAACATTATAGCATTTCAGTATGGTGTGAAATGTTTCGCGCCTCCAAGCTCACACTGAACATTTCAACGAACAGTTTTCACAAGATGAATCATCACTGGCAATAAACACACTATGAAGACAATAATGAACAGACGATCCAGTGGAATCCTGGCTCATATATCATCTCTCCCTGCACCTCATGGAATTGGGGATATTGGATACGCTGCGTATACATTTATGGATTTTCTCCATGATGCCGGCCAAACACTCTGGCAGTTTCTTCCAACAGGACCCACGAACCCCGTATTCGACAACTCTCCCTATATGACGACATCTGCCTTTGCCGGATCTCCCCTCCTTATCTCTCTTGAATTACTTGTTGAAGACGGACTACTCAATGAAACAGATATTCCAGCAACAAACTTCTCAGAATACCAAACAGAGTATAGCAAAGTCGCTTCCTTTAAAAATGAATGCCTTGCGACTGCATTCAAACGATTCGATACGAAAAACACAGCTTTTCTGGAATTCAAAAAGAAGACTCACTGGTTGCAGGACTACTGCCTTTTTATGACCATCAAGGAACAGCAGCAAAACAAAGGGTGGTTTAAATGGCCCGCTGATCTTGCAGGTAGGGACAATAAAGTTCTCCAGGGACTTACCCATAAATATCCTGAAAGAATGAATTATTTTTCATTTGAACAGTTCATTTTCACCAGCCAATGGCTCCGCCTTCGAAAAAAAGCCCGTGAAAGCGGAATACGGCTCATTGGCGACATCCCTATTTATCTGGGATGGGACAGTGTCGATGTCTGGGCCAACCAGGACATTTTTGCACTCAACCCCAAAACACACTCCCCTATAAATGTTTCTGGAGTTCCACCAGATTATTTTTCAAAAACAGGCCAGCGGTGGGGCAACCCTCTCTATCGATGGAACTGTCGAGACAAACAGGTAAAAAAACAGCTCTTTTCATGGTGGACAAAACGTTTCAAATCAACATTTGAACTGGTCGACATAGCAAGAGTTGATCATTTTCGTGGGTTTGAAGCCTACTGGTCGATCCCTGCAACGCATAAAACCGCGATTAAAGGGAAGTGGGTTAAAGGACCAGGAATAAAACTTTTTAAAGAGATCCAAACAGCACTTGGCCCATTAGATATAATTGCCGAAGACCTAGGGGAAATAACCCCTGAGGTTATTGCTTTAAGAGACACCCTCAACTTCCCTGGTATGAAAATTCTTCAATTCGCCTTTGATGGTAACCGGGAAAACAGCTTCCTTCCATTCAACTTCACATCAACAAACAGTGTGATCTACACAGGAACTCATGACAACGACACCACTGTTGGCTGGTACCTGAGTGACCAGTTAAACAAAAAAAGCCGTAAAGAACTCAAACAATACTGCAACCGTATACAGGGCGACAAGGTCGAAATACATAAAGACCTTATATATCTTGCCCTCTCATCAATCAGCCAGTACGCAATTTTCCCACTCCAGGACATCCTTGGGTTTGGAAATGATTGCAAAATGAACAGTCCCGGCACACAAGAAGGCAACTGGACATGGCGTTGCGCGCCACGGTTTCTGACTGAGGAAATTTCAAATTGGATGCGTGAACAGTGTCAATTATTTGGACGATCCCCAAAACACTCACAGGAAAACAATGCATAATCTATTCATTCTTGGCAGTCCCCGCCTCAATGGCAATTCTGAAACCATGGCAAAAACTGTTGCAAAGGCTATTGAACACACACCGGAGAACAGTGTGGAGTTTATTCATCTTAATAAGCTGAATATAGCCCCCTGCCTGGGCTGTGGAGGCTGCTCTACTACTGGTAATTGTGTGATAGATGACGATATGGTTCAGCTATACACAAAAACCGACGCGGCAGACCGCCTGTTCTTTGTCAGTCCAATATATTTTTACGCAATGACAGCACAAATCAAAGCCTACATTGATCGTTGTCAGGCGAAATGGTCCCGAAAGTACCTTCTTCGTGAAGCTCATAGACCAAATGAACCTCGAACAGGCTACCTCCTTTCCTGTGCTGCGACCAAGGGTGACAAACTCTTTGATGGGCCGATACTCTCAATCAAATGCCTGTGTGATGCCCTCGATTTAAAGTATGGCTCCCCTTTATTAATGCGGGATTTGGAATCTCGCCAAGCTCTCAAAAATCATCCGGATAAGTTGTCTGTCTGTGAGGCATTCGGCACTGCAATAGCCACACAAGGCTTGTAGGAAACCCATCTCCTCAAAACATTCGAACAAATCCTTGACAAGGCCACTCTAGTCAGGTAAAAGAAACTCGCAATTATGGCCCCATCGTCTAGCGGTTAGGACGCTGGCCTCTCACGCCGGAAACCGGGGTTCGATTCCCCGTGGGGTCACCATCAAGTTCAAATAGTCTTTCGGGTACAACCTGTAACTGAAAGGCTATTTTTTTATTTTTAACAATGAGTAAGAATACGATACTATCTTAAGGATCGATCGGGTTCCGTTGCTCCCCCATAAAACAGGGGTGCCCACTCCTCTTGCCCCCTCGTTATTCGAATAAATTTTTATTTCCTTTCAACAACCGAAACTACTCACGGGCTAACATAAAGTTGAGGGTCTGTCTTTTACAAACAAAAAAAACCCCTCTGGAGTTGACCAGAGGGGTTAGAGGGAGGGAGAAGAAAATGAATTGTCATTTTTGCTTCTACCTTATTTTATTACAACATGCGTGCCACGTTTGACAAAAAACTATATAAGACTGTTTTAACGATATTTTCTTCAAGATCAACGAAACGTACATAGAATCCAGACGCACCCAATCGGGTTGTTTTTACACACTACAATGCCAGGACTGGGTAATTATTACTCAGCAAGATACACTTACTCGACGTCAATCACTCCTCCACCACGACGAGCATCTGCAGCACCTTCGACTCCTGGTATCACCGCATGAACCCCACCAAAATACACCCCTTTGGACTCCCACTCATTTAATTTCACACGAGAAGCAAGAGTCTCGACAGATGCTTTGGTAAAACCCGGCTCAAGCTGTACAACTTCTCCATCCCAATGTAATCGGGGGGCATCAATTGCAGCCTGGATGGAACGTTTAAAGTCTACAACCTGATATAAAACCTGTGTCACCGCTGTCCTGATTCTTTTTGACCCCCCACTTCCTATCACCAGTTTCACGTCATCATCTTTAATCAGAAGCGAAGGGGACATCATGGATCCCACCCGTTGCCCCGGTGGACTCGAATGAAACCCTTCCGGATGCAAATCGTCTTCCCCCATCATGTTATTCAACATAACGCCTGTACCAGGTGCAAAGTAGCCGGAACCTTCACCATTCGAGCATGTCATGGATGCACAATTGCCAGCCTTGTCTGCGATGGAAACATGCGTTGTCCCACGAGAGAAGACCCGTATATTTTCAACACTTTGCTCCCCTTGTGTTGTGTTAAAAAAGGCCTTTAAATCCTCCTCATTACTAAACCCACTACCACGAAGTTTTTCCACTTCCTGCATCAATGCTGTAGTGTGTAAGAGATACTCTTTTTCACCAAACTCATAATCGGGTCTCCCGTACAAAGATTGTAAGGTAAGAGAAAGGCCGATCAATGCCCCCCCTAATGAAGGAGCAGGCGAAGTGAACAATTTGTGGTCTCGAAAGCCTACAGACAAGGGCTTTCGCTCCTTGACCTCATAAGAGGAAAGATCCTGATAAGTAAGCAATCCCCCACCAACCTCCATATCTTCAGAGACTCGTCTTGCGATTTCACCATGATAGAAAGCCTCTCCATCACCTGCGGCCACCATTTCCATAAAAGAGGAGAGGCCGCTATTAACAAGAAGATCGCCTTTCTTTAGATATTCTCCACAAATATTATAAATTGCATTTCCCTCCGGCAACAGTGTCATTATAGGGCGAAGCAATTGAAGAAAATATGCCTGTTTTTCATTTGTAACATGGCCCTTTGCAAGTTCAATGGCAGGCGCCAGAACATCGGCCAACCCCATAATTCCGAGCCGATCATGGGTATGCAACAATCCTTTAAGGGTTCCCGGCACCGCAACCGAACCAAGACCGACATTAAAATCCTGGGTACTCCCTGAAAATTGAACCGTTACTGGAAAAAAATGTGGTTCATCAACACTCTTTTTTAAACCAAGTCCAGGGGTATCAACAAAAAAATCAAACAGGAAATTTTGTCCTTTTGCGACTGAATGCCCAAGCAAAAGCCCTCCGCCCCCAAGACTATTCAACGCTGGTTCCACAACACTTGAAGCGAAACCGGCTGCGACAACAGCGTCAAAGGCATTCCCGCCTTCTTTTAATACACTTCCCGCAGCCTCACTCACCAAAGGATGGCCGGAAGCAACTATTGATTTAGTATACTTACTCATTTCCAAAAATTCTCATATGATAGTTGAACAACATCCCTGAAGTTTTCTCTTTTATTATAACAGCACCTCTGATATTCGGCTCCAGACCCATCGGCCAGAATTCTTTCAAGCATATCCAGCCACTGCTCAGAGCCAAAACGCCTGGCCAGAGGCCAAACTTTCTTAATCAACCTGCGCACCCCCTCTTCCATAGTCATCCTTCCGCCATCCAAGATACCCAAAGGATCATAAAACGTCCCTTCAAGACCATACCGCACTGCCTGCCACTTATTTGTTCGTAATACCTGCTGGTTACACAAAACAGCACCCCTGTTTGACTCAGCCAACAAGGCAACAGATGCTTGAATGAGAGCCGTCAACCCTAATATATCAGTAAAACGTGAGGGGACATCACAGGCACGAATTTCAACGGTTCCGAACCCTGGGTGCGGTCTTGCGTCCCACCAAAGATCTTTAATAGACTCAACAACACCAGCTTCCAGTAACAAATCCATATCACGGAGAAAGGTCTTCCAGTCTCCAGTTTCTTTATAAATACCTGCCAGGGGGAGAGATTCAAACAACTTGGTTCTATAGGACATAAGCCCTGTGTCCTGTCCTTCATAAAACGGGGAAGAAGCTGATAATGCAAGAAAAAGTGGAAGATATGGCTGTATCCTGTCGCACACTTTAATTGCAGTATCCCCATCAATCATGCCGACATGCACATGAAAACCCTGAGATATAAAGCGCCTGCCCACAATTTGTAACTCTTCCATAATGCGTTCATAGCGTGGATCCCTGGTTAAAACCTGATCGCTTGCCAGGGAAAAGGGATGAAGAGAGGCAGCATACAACAAAGAATTGTTTTCAGCTGCCAAGTCCTCTGCCATGGAACATGCTTGACGCAGCCCTCCTTCAACGTCACAAAGCCCTTTACAAATATCTGTGCGTACTTCCAAGATAGACTGTATCCATTCCCGAGCCAGACGAGGACGTAGAAAAGAAGGTGCTTTCCGAAGAAGTATCGGTGCTAAAGGGACAAGTCCGAAACTTTCACTGTCCAGAATCTGGTACTCCAGTTCCACTCCCAGAGTATAAGAAAGACTTGAGTTGAATTTAAGTGGTTTATGTTGTTTGCCTGTAGCCATCTACCACCTCCCGTTTTATTTTTTCCGCTGCTCCTGATGAAATACCAGAGCAACTTCAGCATACCATGACGCTCCCACAGAAAGAACGTCATCGTCAAAAAGAAACGTTGGGCTGTGAGCAGGGCCGGCCTCTCCCGACACTTTTGCTCCGAAGCGAACCATACACCCAGGAACTTCCTTCAGATAAAATGCGAAATCTTCTCCACCAAGACTTGAAGGCCCTTGAGAAACAACATTTCCTTCAGGAACAACATTCCTGGCAGCAACTCTTGCTGTTGACGCTGCAAGACAATTATTATCCACCGCTGGCATGACGTGAGAAAAGTGCAGCTCTGCCTCCACTGCATATTGGAAAGAAAACCCTTTAACCATTCGTTTCAATCCAGACAACATCCGCTCCCGTGTTTGCGGATGCGTACTGCGGATTGTTCCCTCTATCAATGCTTTTCCTGCAATAACATTATGCGTTTCCCCGGCCCTTATTTTTCCAATAGTCAAAACTGCAGCATGATTAGGATCAATTTCCCTGGAGACAAGTGACTGTAGAGAAGTGATCAAGAAAGCAGCAGCTACAATCACATCCGTACATTCATGAGGACGAGCAGCATGCCCGCTACTCCCTGACAATTGGATGCAAAAAGGATCTGCATAGGCACAAATGATACCTTCGTCAACAGTGATTACTCCAGTTTCATAATGAGTATCGATATGCCCCCCAAACATGGCCGCAAGTCCGTCAACAACACCCTCTTCAATCATTTTTTCAGCACCATTCCCCTTTTCCTCTGCCGGTTGAAAGATGAGCCGCACCCTGCCGGATATTTCCATTTCTTTCAGAATAACGGCTGCACCTAACAACATGGCAACATGACCGTCATGCCCGCAGCAATGCATAATCCCAGGCACAATTGAAGCATATTCAAGTCCAGTTTCTTCTGTAACAGGAAGTGCGTCCATATCGGCCCTTAGTCCAACAACGACAGAAGAACCGGACGTTCCTATCTCTGCAACCACTCCAGTGCCCGCCACCTGTTGTATAGAATTGACACCTATTTCACCAAGGTTTTGTTTTATTAAAGCCGCCGTTGAAAATTCTTCAAAGGAAAGCTCCGGATTCTGGTGAATTTTTTCCCTAATGTCACGCATCCAAGAATGAAGTTGAGGACTTACATTGTGAACTGATTTTAGTCTCATTTACTTAGCACTGTTGTTTTTTTCCAAGGGCTTCGACAGAGGACTCAATCAATTCGTATAGAGCCCACGTCACTTTCTTTAGTGATATTCTCTTGCTTTTCTACAGATTCTTCCCGCTGAAAGGAAACACTTTTTGATTGCTGATCACTACATTCCTTTCCAGAAATAGGAGGTCGTATTTCTTCTCTTACGACCTTTTCTTGATCTGTAGGAACTTCTTTCAAATCTGGCAAGCCATACCCAAAAGGTTGTTTGAATACAGCAATAACACCATCTGTGACCTCCATAAGCGAGACAAGTTCCCAACCGGATCTTCCATATTCGTTGAGAGTGATTTCAATTTCGTCCTCATCCAGAAATGAGTTTCCCAGCAAACCATCTTTTTTCATACAAAAATGTACTGTTTTGTAGCTCCAACGCATTGTTCGCCTCTTCACTCCTCTCCGTTTGACGGCCCCACAAAGAGATCATCACGAAATTGCCCTTCATAGATTTTTCCATCTTTTGTGCGTAGTTTTCCATAGCCGTTTCTCCGCCCCATGACAAACTCTCCCTCATAGCGACTCCCGTCAGCAGAGAGGAGCACAGCTTCGCCATGGGGCATATCATTCTCAAATTCACCTGTAATGACACTCCCGTCAGCATAGGTTAACCGTCCTCTCCCATGGAAACGTCCTAGTTTAAAGTGCCCTTCATAAAAACTGCTATCATTGAAATAATAGCTGCCTTTCCCTGAAAAATGATCTTTCTCAAATCCTCCAGCATACCGTGAACCATCAGGATAAACGAACACCCCTGAGCCATGTTTCACCCCATGCACAAACTCCCCTTCATAGCGGCGTCCGTTATTGTACCTGTACACTCCTCGTCCATGAAGTTTGCCGTTCCGAATTTCACCGTCGTAAATATCGCCGTTGACATATGCTATTATGCCGGCCCCATTCATCAAACCATCCTTCATCTGTCCTCGGTAAAACAATCCATTAACAAACAAATATTCAATTTCCCCATCCACGGGACGTTTATCGGAGACATGACATACCCGTCCCCTGTGGTATACGTATCCCACGGAATCATCTTTACTCGGAATTGTGACAACATTTTCTTCAGAACTCTCCTCCTCAACAGCTTTCTGAACAGGAGGAAAAGTCTCTGCTTTAGCTGGTATCTCTTCTATTTTTGAGGATTCTACGGGTTTTGATATTTCTTTTTCAACACTCTCCGATTTTTCTTGTACCGGTTCCCCATCAACAAACAAACCTGTGAAAACAGTGCCATCTCCCAGGCGTAATGTTCCCTGTCCATTAGCCTTTCCCCCAAGAAATTCTCCTTCATACCTTGAGCCATCAGCATGGGAAAAAGTGCCCTTTCCATGCATTTCTCCATGGTCAAACTGCCCCACATATCTGCTCCTGTCAACAAAGATCAATTCACCTTGTCCATGCCTGAAGTTATCCAGAAATTCTCCACTGTATTGTCGTCCGTCCGCATACGTCAGGACACCATGACCGTTAAAGGCATCACGATCAAAGTTACCAACATAGTGACTTTTGTCTGCACCATTCCAAACACCATACCCCCTACGTTCCCCGTCATGAATTTCGCCTTCATATCTACTGCCGTCACTGGAAACCCTAACACCCTTCCCGGCCGGCTGACCATCACGGAATACGCCTTCAAAAGACGCCCCATCAGGATAAATCAGCTTACCATGACCTTCCAGAAGATTATTCCTGAAATCACCTTCATACCAGCGTCCATCAGAGAAGTGAAGAGTCCCGGTGCCATGGTAACGACCCAAATAAAAATCTCCTTCATACTTCTCACCGTTTTTATGACTGAGAACCCCGTACCCGTGAATGACATTATCTTTAAATTCTCCTTCGTAGCGTTTGCCATCAGGATGTATCAGTAGACCTTTGCCGTTAAACTTTCCTCGCAGAAACTCTCCTGTGTATTTTATGCCGTTTGTATACCTGAGAGTCCCCTGCCCTTGAATAGCTCCATTTTCAAACCCCCCTTCATAGCGTCTGCCATCCTTATGCACCAAAACACCATGGCCATTCTTACAGTCACCTTCTAAACACTGCCCATGTACCACATGTCCCGGAAACAGGAGAATGCCACACAACAACACACCAATGCACATTTGTTTTTGCACTTACACGCCTCCATCAGGCATAAGCCTTCTTTACTTCTTCAGCAATAATTCCAATTCCTTTTTTCACAAGTTCCTCATCCTGAGAGTAGGTGACTCGTATACATTCATGCTGGTGCTGCCAGGAATGCTCAAGACCGGGAAAGAAAAAGTGTCCGGAAACAACAAGTACATTTCTTTCCTTCAATCGTTGATAGAGCTCGTGGCTCGTAATCGGCAAGTCCTTAAACCAGAGCCAGAGAAACATTGCACCTTCGGGTTTGTGCATCTTGTAGGGCGTACCTTGTAATTCAGCATGAAACAGGGCCACTGCCTTTTCCATTTTTTCCTGATAAAAGGGTTTAATAATGTTTCTGCTGATATTGAGAACCTCCCCACTTTCCACCATTTCATGAGCGAGCATCGCACCAAAACTCCCTGTTGCAAGGTTCATTATGGCATTCATTCCGGAAACAGCCTTTATCACACTTTCATGAGCAACAATAATTCCAGTTCTGGCAGCTGGCAGACCAAGCTTTGACAGAGAGAGACAAACAATGATATTGTCATTCCAAATCGGCTGAGCTTCTGTGTATATGATACCTGGAAAAGGTACTCCATAAGCATTGTCCAGTATCAGTGGGACATCATGCTCCTTTGCCAATAGATCCAGTTGGGAAATCTCCGAATCTGTAAGCACATTACCCGTCGGATTGGTGGGTCTTGACACACATATGGCTCCGGTTTCCGTACCGACATGGACATTGTCAAAGTCAACATGATACTTAAAGAGATTGTCTTCCAGCATCTCAATGCGTGGTCTGTTGGCCACAAAAAAATCATCATGTGTGCCTAGATCGGCATAACCAATATATTCTGGTGCCAATGGCAGCCGGATTTTTTTCACTGTTCCGTCACCACATTTTCCTGCAAACATATTAAAAAGCAGAAAAAACCCTGCCTGGCTTCCGTTGGTAAGACAGACATTTTCTGGGCCCAGATCCCAGCCATACTCGCGGCTGAGAAGACGTGTCAGTACATCTACAAAGTCTTTTTCTCCCTGGGGAGGGTCATACACACCGATGAGTTTCTGGAAAGATGCCGTGTCCGCTGCAAGGTACTGTAATCGCTTTTGAACAATTTTCTGGAACTCAGGAACATGGCCGGGATTTCCTCCCCCCATCATAATCATGTCGGCACCACCGGAAGCCAGGGCATTCCCCAGGTCGTCCATTAAACTGAGGATTCCTGCTCCACTGGTGAACTGTTCACCAAATTGAGATAATCTCATAGTTCTCACTCCATATTTCAGGCTACTATTCCACCCCTGCCACCATCAGAGGTTTTGGAGGTATTGTTTTTCTTTGGCTTGAACACCTGACATTCAAGGCCAGATGATGCAAAAACCATGACTGCGGGATTCTGTTTTCCCTTAAACCTCATGGCTCGACAGCCAAAAGGGTGTGCAGGGTCATGGGTTATAAAATAGTGAACACATTGTATACAACTTGGCCGTCCAGACATTGTTTTATTTGTATTTTTCCCTTTTTGCTTTCAATAAATTCATTTAAAAAATGACATAAGCGCACAAAAATCTCAACAAATCTAATCAATGCTGTATAGGAATGGGGGAGCACTTATCACTAGTCAGCCCTCAGAATCCAAGACTTTCACATGCTTATCAAAAGTGGCAAAGAGTGACCAAGAACCACCAACAACCATCAAGCACCCAACGAGAAGAAACCCCATTCCGATGGAATGCAAATCCCCAATCGCACCAATAAACGTAGGCATCAAGCCGCCACCAATAAGAAAGGCCAGGGGAAGACATAAGGAAAGCCCCAGGTTCGCATAGTGTTCTGATCCAAGCTTTGCAAGAACAGCAAACCCTGCCGGAAAAAAGCAGACAGCAAAAAGTGGTTGTACAATTATAAGAACAGTCAGGAAAAATCCATCGGAGACCAGCGCCATTGCAACAGTGACAGTACCGGTAAATAAAAGGACCAGTGCCATAACCAGATGTTTTCCGAACTTGTCTCCTGCCCACCCACCAACAAGTGGCATAAGAATAGATGCCACCCGTGAAAGCGCGAGCAAGCTATTGGCTTTTCCCGGTTCCATACCATGGTCATTCACCAGAAAGAGTGGTGCCATTGCATAAATACCAAGTGTCGAACAGATCGCAAGAGAGAAGAGCCCAACCAGCCCCCAAAATAATGGCATCCTAAAAAAATCCTTTGTGGCGGACAGATTAAGCGGTGTGCCCTTTTCTTTACTGCCATGTGAACTAAAACCATAACTGACACCACTCAACAAAATAAATATCGCTAAAACAAGCAATCCCTGACGCCACGTGACAAACTCCAAAAGCGCACCACAGATCAAAGGAGCAGCTACAAAGCCGAGGTTTGGCGCCAACTCATGTATAGACATTCCCCTTGAAAGATATGCAGAAGGAACCAACCAGCCAATCGTAGCCAGCCCAGACGGAAAGTATAAGCCAGCCGCCAGGCCCAGAACAAAGAGCCCAATTTGGAGAGTAATGAGACTTGAGCATGCACCAAGCCCCACAAGTGCCAAAGCCGATGCAACGCTGGACAAGACAATGGTACGCTGATGATTAATTCTTGCTGAGACAACACCTGAAGAGAGGACAGAAATAAAATACCCTGCTGAAATAAAGAGAAAAACAGACCCGGATTGCGCATGATCCAAACCCATTTCCTGCTCTATTACAGGAAGAAGTGGTGCAAAAATTACCCGGGATGTAAAATTCAGAAAAAACAAACCCGCCAGAATAATAAGGCCATGGAAAGCTGATGAGAAAGGATATCCCTCCCCGCTTTTCAAGAAAAACCTCTTTTCAAGCTCTGCGCTTCCATACTTCCATCCACAATCTGTCATATGCTATTGCTGCGGGCGATACGGGTCGCGAGACAGCAACGGGTTCACGGGTAATTCCCATTTTTTCAACATCGGCAAGATATGGAATAAGCGTCTTAAAGAAAACTTTTTTCTTTCTGTAGTTTCTCACCGTATCAGTATGCATCGTTTTCCTTCTTTCAACCATTGAGAAAAAGGCACGAAGTTTCTTTCGTTTAGCACCAATCTTTTCAAAAAAATGTACGGATTGAGCCAGTGCTCTGATGGAAAGTGTTGTCGGAATAATTGGCATCACAACCTGATCGGCTGTCATAATAAGATTTTCAGACAAAAGTGTCATATTGGGAGGACAATCAAAGATCAGTACCTCGTATTGATCTTTGAGAGTGGAAAAAATTGAGCTCAACTCTTTGTTCCCCTTTTCATCAAGTGCGATATCAAGATTTCTAAATGAGAAATGAGCAGGAAGAAGATCCAGATTCGGATAGGCGGTTTTCTGAATAAACTGTTCACACTTCCCTTTAAGAAATCGTTTTTTGTTAAACTTTCCCTCTATGGGAATACGATAATAATAGCTTGCCGCCCCCTGGGGATCCATATCGCAAAGCAGTGTTCTTTTCCCCCGGTACGCAGAAGCATAGGAAAGATTTACAGCGGTTGCTGTTTTCCCGACACCACCCTTACTTGAATACACAGCTATTCTGTTCATTGCTTAAGCCTTTGTCATGGTTGGAACGTAAGCATCACAGCATATGCATGCAAAACACTACAGCATCATGCAGGAAGATACGTTGTAACGGTTTCAAGAACGGTAATCTGCATTGATTTTAACATAATCAATCGAGAAGTCACATGTGTACACTTCCTCGCACCCAACTCCATCTTTTAAATCTATCCGTACTGCAATTTTATTTTTCTTTAACAATCTGGTCGCGGCCTCTTCCGCCCTTGCGCCTACGGCAAGGCCATTGCGAACAAGTACAACATCACCGATGGCTATATCTGCCTGCATGGGATCGAATCGTACACCAGACCGCCCCATTGCCGCAAATATTCTCCCCCAATTAGCGTCTTCTCCAAAAAACGCTGTTTTCACAAGAGGTGAATTGGCAACTGTCCGAGCCATTTTCTCAGCGTCCCTTTCATTCCGAGCACCACACACCCGAATGGTAATACATTTACTGGCCCCCTCACCATCTGCAACAATCTGTAAAGCAAGATCCTTTAATACCTCTTCGAGGGCATCCTGAAACGCCTGCCGGGCAATCGGACTATCTTCATCAATCCATTCATTTTCTGCATACCCATTGGCCATGACCAGAACCATATCGTTAGTACTGGTATCTCCATCAATGGTGATTCTGTTGAACGTTCTATCCACTGCATTTGTAAGTGAATCACTTAATGCGGGATAACTAATCTGTGCATCAGTTATGACAAAAGAGAGCATCGTACCCATATTGGGCATAATCATCCCTGCCCCCTTCGCCATCCCCTTAATCTTAACTTTGCGTTTACCTATCATCAGCGACGCTTCGGCAACCTTTGACACGGTATCCGTGGTCATTATGGCGGTGGCCACGTCATCAAAGTTATCTTCACCAAGACCCGAAACAAGCTTTTCCATGGAATCCCGAAAAGCATCTACATTTAATTTTTCACCAATAACTCCAGTGGAGGAGAGAAGTACCATACCATCCCCCATCGCAAGGCGTGAAGACAGCAGTGAACTGGTTGTAAGAGCGTCTTTTTCCCCATCACCTCCAGTACATGCGTTGGCACAGCCGCTATTGACGAGAATAGCCTGAGCACGTCCCTGCTTCAAGCGTTCCTGATCTATCACAACCGGGGCAGCTTTCACCTGATTCCTTGTAAAAACACCAGCCGTAACAGCAGGGATATCACTGTATATCAGCCCGAGATCCAGCCTGTCATGGTAACGAATCCCTGCCGCAACTGCAGATGTTGAAAATCCTTTTATCGTCATTATGATTTCACTCCAAATGGTTCACTCAAATTGAGGAACAACAATACCACTCACAGGGTTGATTTTACCAGTGAAAAATAAGACCTTTTACATTTTCCGCACAGCAGGGTAGATTTGCCTCAATGATAATATAATTACTCACCCCCACTCAAATTTGGGCAACCTAACCATGAATACAGAATCACTGAACTGGAGTGTACACATAGGTACCATCTTTATTCCTGCAGCTGACCTTCTCTTACGCCTGGGTTTATCCGTCAGGGTGATCATGCGTCAGCGACAATATGGTGTCACGCTTGCGTGGCTGGTTGTTATCCTGCTTGTCCCATTTTTAGGTGCTATAACGTATCTTTTTTTTGGTGAAAACAGGATCGGTGATTCCAGAGCAAATCGTGCCCAGGAATCTCTTAAACATTACAAGAAATGGCTTTCCTCACTCCCTCTCATTGCGCCTGTAAACTGGTCTCAGCTCCCCCAAAAGCTGGAGCCCATCCACAACCAGGCGGACAACCTTGTCGGCATTCCGGCAATGGACGGAAACCACCTCCAACTGATTGAGAACCCCGAAGCAATAATACGTTCCATCATAAAAGACATTACAGAAGCACAGTCCACCTGTCATTTACAGTTTTACATCTGGCACGAAGGGGGAACTGCCGATGAAGTGGTATCTGCCGTTATTGCAGCAGCGAACAGAGGGGTTGTCTGTAGAATTCTTGTAGACTCCATTGGCTCCAGAGACTTCTTAAAAGGGCATAAAAGAAAAGAAATGGAAGCAGCAGGGGTAAAAATTGAGGAATCACTGCCCGCAGGATTTATAAAAGCTCTGTTCAGACGAATTGACATAAGAAACCATCGTAAAATTGTCGTTATCGACGGGAAGACAGCCTATACAGGTAGCCAAAACATGGTGGATCCCAATTATTTCAAGAAGGATTCAGGCGTTGGCCAGTGGATTGATATGATGGTTCGCATACAGGGGCCAGTTGTTGAAGCTCTTGCCGGGACATTTATCAGCGACTGGTTTCTCGAAACAAACTACAAACAGGTACGTTCCAGATCTCTGGATCAGGACATAATGCACGTTCGTAAGATTGCTGACATCTATCATCACCCCATAGCAGGAGACATCCCTATTCAGTTCGTACCATCAGGACCCGGCTTCACTCCCGAAGCAATCCACAGTCTTCTCCTTACGACCAT
>CAMZKT010000061.1 GCA_947311435.1 uncultured Desulfocapsa sp. | reverse complement strand
TTAACTCTAAAACATTACATGCTACCGGGCATTATAAGAGAAAAAAGCAATCGGCAAAAAGACGCAGAATCGGGTAGCCTGGGGGGGGCTCCGCAAGGATCCTGCCTCCCTGGTCTGCAATAGGTATTGTGGCAGAACCAATGAAAATCGAATATAAAATAAACTCTCTAATATCAACGGATCAATTCATTGAGCTACTTGATTCATCCGGCCTGGCTGAGCGCAGGCCAATTGAAGATCGTGCCTGTATTGGTGGAATGCTTAAAAATAGCAATCTGATTATTTCAGCGTGGAAAGATAAGAAACTTATTGGGATTGCTCGCTCAATAACTGATTTCCATTATACATGTTATCTCTCTGATCTTGCCGTTGATAAAAATCATCAAAAATCCGGGGTTGGAAAAAAGCTACAAATGATTACTCAAAAGCATTTGGGAGAGAAATGTAAGTTAATATTGATTGCAGCTCCAGATGCCAACTCATATTATGAGCATATTGGGTTCGCTAGCAACCGACGGTGTTGGGTTCTTGATCGTGAGAAGAAAATATGCGCAAAGACCAATTAACGCCTGAACAGTACTCCTCCATCCGGGGACAACATATATCCGGTGTCTTTGGCGGCCTTTTACTCTCCTTAAAGTTCTTCCTTTCACCACCTACTTCAACAAACTCTTCATACAAATAGAAACATTACTGCTTGCAGGTCACGGTTGTTGAAAAGCATACTCTGTGCTAAACTTCTTACGGTTCATGTAAGGTAACTATTCAGGAGCACCCCATCTTCGCCCATTTGATCCTTCTCGAGTATCATAATACGCTTCGAAGGCTCAAATAGACGAATATAGGGCACTCCTAAACAGTTATAGTCCGGTGGCCTGGCTAAATGCAGGTGCCACCTGAACAGTTACCATGTAAGAAAAACATGGCACTATACCCGTTACCGGTAACAATCTACATTAGGAGTCCTCCCATGACACTTTCATCCTACGACGCAAAAGACCTGTTTCAATGGCTTACTGACAAAGAAGATATTCTGGTTCTCGATGTTCGAAACGAAAAGGATTTTTCGCGATTCCAGGTGGAATCCCCGTACCCGTTCGATATGCTCAATATCTCCTATTATGATTTCATGGAACTTGAAGATGCAAGTGTAACAAAAGTTCCAAGAGAACGCGCAGTACGTATTATCTGTGCAAAAGAGGGTTCGGCTAAATATGTTGGAGAAATTCTCATCCAACATGGCTTCAAAGATGTGGGGTATCTAACGGGAGGTATTAAAACCTGGGGCAATCTTCTTATCCCAAAAGTAATCCATAAAAGTGAAACGTATAGCCTCTACCAGTTTATCCGTCCGGGTAAAGCAGCATGCAGTTATGGACTCTGTTCGGGAACGGAGATGATGCTCTTTGATCCCAGCCGCAATGTGGATTTTTATATCAACTTTGCAAAAAACAATAATTGCACAATTATTAAGACCTTTGAAACCCATCTTCAGGCCGACTACATCTCCGGCTCACGCCAGATTGCCGAACAGACGGGAGCGGATTTTTTTGGTGGAATTGATTTTGATGGGACAAAAGCCGGACACAAAGCCGTGGCTGACAATGAAATCCACACATTTAGCCAGGGAGGCCCCGAAGTCAAGGTTCTCTGTACCCCCGAACATACCCCCGGATCTCTTTGCTTCATCATTGATAACAGTCACATGGTCTCCGGCGACACAGTCTTTATTCGGTCCATAGGACGTCCTGACCTTGGCGGACAAGTTGATCAATGGGCAGGGCTGCTCTTTAAGACCATCCAGAAAGTGGCCAAACTTGACGGGAAACTGATAGTCCTGCCTGGACACTATATGGACTGGAACGAAGCAGATGAGAATCTCACCTTTCAGCTCCCACTCGCATTGGTTACAAAGCGTAATCAAGAGGTCTTTTCCATAACTGAAGAAAAAGACTTCATCCAGTACATTAAAGCCAACATGCGGACCCAGCCACCTGAATATGCACTCATTCGTCTTGCAAATGCAAACGAAGAACAGTACGACCTTGCCAAACAGGAAGAACTTGATCTGGGTAAAAATGAATGCGCGGCAACAACTTATGCCAAAACACAAGCTGAGGCAAAAAAATAAGACGTGGAGGAAATGGGAGGCTGGAAATTTGTATCAGCGACATCGTGACAAAAGCGTATTCGCTCGTGAGTCTCTACTCAAATAAACTTGCGTCGTTCGCCCGGAACAACACCCTATTTTTTCACCGATTACTCTTGTATAGTAAGGAGAGAATCATCCTCCCGTTGCTCTTCACCTGAATGAACTGACGCTTTCATGGGGCCACAAAAGTCCAATAAATCAAAATTGGCATTCAATCGTTCAAAGATTAGTTCCAGAAGGTGAAGAATGGCGTAATGTGTAGAATCACCCTCCTCCTTTTTTATTCGTTCTATCTCTTGATAAACGCATGTCAGCTCATCATCCAAAATAATATTACCAATTCTGTTCCCCTCATCACAGTAACTGAACATGGCTGTAATTAATCGTTCCAGGTGTTTGCTGAGATCCGATGTTATGGGTACATTGTCTCGGCACATGGACAACAACCCATTAATATGTGCTGATGTTGCCATAAAATGCTTCAAAACACCCTCGAGAGTATCAACGTACTGCTGCGTATGGTAAGGCTCCCGCAGCATCTGCTGATAACTTGCCAGCAGGTTATTTTGTGCAGTGTAGAGCTTTAAGCGTCTTCTGCTGAGTTGTTCAAAACGAATTGATGGGTCAGAAAGGGCGCGAACACAGATGATTAGGATATCTTCCTGTGCTGCAAGGGTCTCCTTGAGCAGTCTTTTGATAACACCCCCCTGCCATTGAGGCCAAAGAAAGATATTAGAAATAAAAGCCAGTCCGCACCCCAGTGTTGTGTCCAGCAATCTGTAGTAAACTGCTGTTGTTCCCTGTCCAAAAACAGCCTGATAGGACACTACAACCAGTGCCGTTACTCCAAAAACTGTCCATTTTTTATGGATCGAAACCATGCTTAGAGAAAACAGTCCAAGAGCTATCATAGCCACCACAAGCTGGGGAGTACCCGGTGAGAGATAAATGATAACAAACCCCAGTAACACACCACCAAGAGTGCCAAATACCCGCTGAACAATCAATGTTTTAGTCAATAGATAACCACTTTGCATAACGAAAATAATTGAAAGAATTACCCAATAACTCTTTTTAATATCCAGCCATTCAGCCAGCAAAATTCCACAACTGACGGTGATACTCAGCCGGAGCGCATAGCAGAAAACAGCTGATTGAAAATTTAGATGCGGGCGTATCGCTGTAAATAAGGAGGGGATCGGATCGGGACGTCCCAGCGACCGCTGAAAAGCAGGTCGTTGATCAGACAGAAGATTTTTTATCAAATTAAAGTGAGTTGCAAGAGAACGAGCGAGTAACCGGTCGGAATCCTCACTCTCCAGAATAGTTTTCTCAAAAGCGGACAGTTTACTATCCAGCCTCATATTCGTTTGACGCCTGGTTCTTACCGAAAATGATTTTTTTCTCAGTACGGCAGTAAGCTGAAAAATGCAGCCGGAATAATGTGAATCAAGATTGTTCTTTAACAGAAAATGGCGAATCTCACGAATACGATGCTTATTTGCCTGTAACAACTCCATCAGATCGACTGCAAACAGAAAATCCTGCTCCAGGCTTTGCAATTCATCATTGTACCCCTTTTCAGCAAAACGATTCAGATAGGATTTACTTTGATTGATAAGGTCATACACCTTTTCCTGCCGTGCCGTTACAGCCTTCAACTCTTCAGAAGAGGGCTTTTTCAGGAAAAGTTTTGATTTCAGGGTGTAATAATTAGCGATTTCCGTAAAAAGATCTGCGAGGGTATCACGCAACATCCTATGCCCCCACCAGAACATCCACAACCGGGAAAAAGAAGCATACCACAAAGTACCAAGACCCATCAGGAGCGGAAAGACCCAGAATATATCGGCTTTATCACCTGGCCAGCTAAGAGATAATCCAGAGACAATCATCGCCGCCGTTCCAATACGGCTGCTTCGATTCCCCCGCACCGCGAACATGGCAAGAACAAATATAAGAGGAAGGTAAATGAGGGCCAGAGGGACAAAAAGTGAATGAAGAAAAAGTACCAGAAGAGATACTCCAGAAAACAGCAGGGCAACACGGAACAATCGAAATAAAAAATGAGGCTCTGGTTGATTCACCCCCGCAATCATAACTGGCAGAGTAGCTAAAACTGAGTAAACCGCAAGGTTGCCATGCTCGGCAAGATAAAAACAGAGAATAAGCGAAACGGTGGCCAAGGTAAGCCACATCCCCTGATTAACACGTCGATCATAAATAAAGTTCAGCGGAAAATCGGCGAGCAATGTTTTTTTCTTAGACATCAACCACCAACAATCTCTGCAAATATTTTATCAATTAATATCCCATCAAGTTGAAACCTCACCCGATACATCGGCTTGGGTATACATTCCTTCTAATGCAGTTCTAGAGTGTAATTTTCACCAGGACAGCTCTTCCCCCATCTGCACGGTTATACCTCTATTTTATACTTTACTCTTTTGGTTAACGCCAAAAAATCTTATGCTGTCAAGAAAACAGAGCGCATACATATGCAAATAGCTGAGAAGCACATCCAAGGAGAGCACTCATGCATGAAGCCATGTTTTACCAAACAGCTGGGAATACGTCTATCATCTGCCGACTTTGCAATCATTTTTGCCATATACCAGAGGGTAAACGGGGATTATGCGGAGTGCGGGAAAACCGGGATGCAAAACTATACAGCCTGGTATATGGTCAACTGGTTGCAGCGAATACTGATCCCGTAGAAAAAAAACCGCTTTTCCACTTCCTTCCTGGCAGCAGTTCCTATTCAATCTCTACCGTGGGGTGTAATTTTCGTTGCCTCCATTGTCAAAACCACGCCATTTCCCAGTACTCAACACAAAACACAGGTGGAATACATGGTCAGGAGTACACTCCTGCTTCAGTGGTAGAGGAGGCTGTTCAAGCAGGCTGTTCAAGCATCAGCTACACCTATGTGGAACCAACAGTTTTCTATGAATTTGCGTATTCCTGTGCAACAATGGCTCATGACAGGTATTTGAAAAACATTTTTGTCAGCAACGGCTATATGGCTCCCGATGTATCAAAACATCTTTCCTCCGTATTAGACGGCATTAACATCGACATAAAAGCATTTACAGACGATTTCTACAAAAAGGTATGCAAAGCCAGGCTCCAGCCAGTTCTTGACAATGTACAGCTTATGCATAAACTCGGAGTATGGGTTGAAGTGACCACTCTGCTTATTCCAGGTCTCAACGACTCGCCGCAGGAACTACGTGATATTGCACGCTTCATTAAAAACATTGCCCCTGACATCCCATGGCATGTAACAGCTTTTCATCCTACATACAAAATGAGGGATCGTGAAACTACTCCAGCTGAACGTCTTCGAAAAGCCAGGAATATCGGCCTTGAAGAGGGGCTAAGCTTTGTCTATGTCGGAAATACTTTGGATGAAGATGGCGAAAACACATACTGCCCATCCTGCGGCTTGGAACTTATCAGCAGGTCTGGTTTTGCCATTAGTCGGAACAGAATAGTCAATGGTCACTGCTGCTTTTGCGGAAAAAAAATAGCAGGGGTATGGGATAATGGAATAAAAAAGATGGGCAAAAAACAAAAAATAGCGTAAATTTTTCCTTCATTACTGTCTTCTAAATCCTGAAATTGACAAGTTTAACGGAAATGTGAAATTCAATGGCAATAACATTTTTCTCATTTCCTGAATTGCAGGATTTACGTGTTAAATTTTTCAGACTGACACTAACATTTTTTACTGTGGGTAACTCATGAAAAACATATTTCCTTTCATCACATTGTGTATTGCGCTTCTTCTCACTTCCTGCGGTTCCCGTGAAACTGTATATGAGGGTATTAGCTTTCCTAAAACATCTTCCCCGAAGATCACATTCCAAGAAGATACTGTCCCCGAAAACTGCTCCGCCTTTGCCCATCTTCTCCTGAATACCAAAATCAATTCAAGCGGACAGGATATTGCAGAAGCCATACTTAGTGAAGCTGGAGAAAAAGGAGCTAATCTTGTAGTAATTGGACGAACACGGGAGACAGACGAACAACTGGAAAAAAACCGATTCGACTATTATGGCCCTGAATATGCCTACAATTTCAACAAGACCTGGCTGGGATGGAAGTTCGGTTTTGACGCATGGAGTAAAGCTGGTAATCTTCTTGGATTAGGGATTGAAAGCTGGGGTAAGCCATCAGTTATTGTTAACAAGAGCCTTTTAATCCAAACAGTTTTTCTGCGTTGCGAAGACAAGCCCTAAACCTACTCCAGGTTTGTTTTCACCCATTCTTCAAACTCCAAAAAGGAATTTTTCAGTTCACCCATTCTATTACTCATCTCCTGGATGTTTTCATCTCGAGCCAGATGTTCAAATTCAAGTGCCATATTTGAAATACGCCAGGCAAAAACCGTAGCACTGGCTCCTTTCATAGCATGGCACACCTCCCGGAGCTCTTCACTGTTTTCAGCCAGCAGCCCCTCCTCCAGCGCAGAGAACCACCTTGGCCCACTTTTTTGATACAAATGTCGGAGAAGTTCGACAACAATCTCCATATTTCCACTGCAATTGTTTTTTAGCCGCTCTAAATCCAGAATGACATCCGGTCGGTCATTTCCAACCACTGTTGTAAAATCCATTGCTCGCACAAGTAAAAAAAGAGCACACTGAGAGAATTACGACCTCCCAGTGTGCTTTCTGAATATCAGACAGAACACAACCCATACTGCCGATATTAGTTTTCCTCTATCTATAAAAGGCCTGATTTATTGAGAGCAAAAACAGCTCCCTTATACGATATAACTATCACGGCCACATATCCAAATAACAAAACAATAGTCATGGTGTTCTCCTCATATTGAACCCTTCAAAATTCGACATTGAATTCCAAAGGCAATTAATCTTGCACCCTAATGCATTAATACGCTTCATGATCCAGCGCTTCTTCAGTCGACAGCTTCTTTGAATCCATCTGTTTCCAAAGATACGCAATATAAGAGACAAGAACAGGAACAAACAACGCAACATAAGTCATAACTCTCAGAGTATATTCAGTTGATGAAGCATTATAAATGGTAAGACTTGACTGCAAATCAAAGGACGACGGGTAAAACGCAGTCCCGTTAAATGCGGGTAGACAAAGTACGCATAAGCCGACACACACAGTCCCAAGTCCTGCGGGCCAGATCCCCTTGTTACTTCCCTTCACAGCACCAAGCTGTACACCCCAAACCACCAGCCCGATACCAGCAAGCAACAGAAGCAGCAAATGGGGCATTGCAAGAAGATTGAAGAAATATTTAAAAGACACCATGGAAACCACACCATGCTCATCTACGCCGAAACCTTTCCTCAAAAGAATTGCAACAACGACATAAAGAAGAAATGGCAGGGAGCAGATAAAATTGGTTTTTACTGCTTTTCGTAATCTGGACTCAAACTCCTCGAAAGAAGAAAGGTCTATATTGTTAAGAAGATACAATGCTCCCAGTACTCTGGAATTAAAAACGAGGAAAAGGCCAAGAGAGAGATTAAAAAGTGAAAAGGCAGCCTCAAGACCTCGAAGATTCACATCACCAAGCACATACTGCCAACTAACATTATTCATGACATTCAATGAGAACGCCGATCCAGTATAGAAAGTACCTACAGCAGCCCCAATAAGGAGTACCCCGACAGAACCATTAATAAACATAAACGCTTCGTATGTTTTGGCTCCCCAGACATTACCGGGCTTCTTCCGGTATTCATAACTCACTGCCTGAATGATAAAAGTGAAAAGAATCAGTATCCACACCCAGTAGGCACCGCCAAAACTTGTGGAATAAAACTTAGGAAATGACGCAAAAAGAGCCCCACCAAATAAAACCAGGGTCGTGAAGGGAAGTTCCCATTTACGTCCCAGCGAATTTACCACGAGCGAACTTTCAAGATCATTCTTTGCCACCTGCCAGAGCAGTGTTTGACCACCCTGAACAAAAGTGAGAAAAAGAAAAATCGCTCCAACGAGGGAACAAATAATCCACCACAATTGCTGTAAGGTTACATAGTCTAAATTTGATATCATTTTCAGTGGCCCTCCGGTCCGGTTGCTATAGCTTTCAGCATAATTGATATTTCAGCAATAAGAAGTATGGCAAAAAGCACAGCAAACATGGCGAAAGTGACCTGAACGGCGGTGACGGTAAGATTTGTTGTTGCGATCTTCACCGGCATAAGCCCCTGAATAGCCCAAGGCTGCCGCCCCACTTCTGCTGTAACCCAACCCGCCTGTTCTGCTAGAAATGCCATAAGCACTGAAGCGAGTCCTGCTGGCAGCAACCATCGTTTTTCAGTTAATACCCCTTTAAAAGAGAACAACAGAAATGCACCAAAAATTACCGGCAAAATAGAACCCATCATCACCATCAAATGAAAGGAATTAAAGACAATGTTCACTGGCGGTACAGCCTCTTCCGGTGTCTCAAGATAACCATACCCCAAAAATTCTTTATTCACGTTGAAACGTACCAACGCAGCTTCGGCAGTTACATCATCTTTAATTTTCTTGGCATCCTTGAAGATTTTAAGGTCGGACACCGCCAGCTTACCTCTTTCCATCATAGCATTCACACCCATGATGTTTTCATTCTCATTACCATAAACCAGGTCATCGATCCCCGGAACAAATGATCCAAAGTCACGATTTGCAAGCAAAGAAAGGAGACCGGGAATTTTCACCTGAAACAAAAAAGGATCTTGAATGTCTCCAGGTATCTTGGTGTCGTTTATGATCCCAAAGGCAACAAGCCCTGCGCCACGTTCCCCCTTATACAAGCCCTCCATGGCAGCAAGCTTCACAGGTTGCTTTTGAGCAACTTCAAATGCAGCCTCATCTCCGGTAAAACCAACAAAAACAGATGCAAGTAATCCAAACACTGAGGCAACAACGATTGATTTTTTCGCCATTTCCACGTGTTTGTTTTTGAGCAGGTACCAACAGGAAATAGCAAGTACAAAGGCAGAGGCAAAAGCAAAACCGGATGTGGACGTATGAGTAAACTTGGAAACCGCAACAGGATTAAAGACAACTTCCATAAAATTCTGCATCTCAAAACGAGCAGTGTCGGGATTAAATACCATACCAACAGGGTTTTGCATCCAGCCATTAGCCACTAGAATCCAAACGGCTGACAGGTTGGAACCAATGGCCACCATCCATGTGGAAAAACAATGGAACCCCTTGGATACTCTATCCCAGCCAAAGAACATCACAGCAAAAAAACTTGCTTCCAGAAAAAAGGCAAACATTCCCTCAATGGCCAGTGGGGCACCAAAAATATCCCCCACCATCCAGGAATAATTGGACCAGTTAGTTCCAAATTCAAATTCCAGAATGATCCCGGTGGCGACTCCAATAGCAAAGTTAATGCCAAACAGGGTCATCCAGAAACGGGTTATTTTTTTCCACTCCTCGTCTCCTGTTTTAAGGTAGATCGTTTCAAAAAAAGCACAAAGAAACGACAATCCTAGTGTCAACGGTACAAAAATCCAGTGATACATGGCCGTAAACGCAAACTGCGCCCTTGACCACCCCACCAAACTGGGATCCACATCAATCATTTTTTCCTCCCTTGTTTAATTAGTATTGCTAACCTGCCTGGTCAACTGCTCCAGAACATGATCACCACGTTGTTTATCTGTTTCAAAATTTGTTTTCAAAAAATTGGGGAAAAAGAAGAGTTTGAGTACAGCAAACATGATGAGAAGTTTAATAATAATAATCTTCCACAGCGTCTTTCCCACGGTCATTCGCGCAAAGCCTTCTCGATAAAAACCGAACACTTTCTTCGACATCTCTATCATTTTCACCCTCCTTCTACTGTCAACATCATTTGATGCTACCTGACAAGAAGCACTCACAAATCACCTTTCGCTCAAACCTGCAGGAAAAATGGGTACACAGGATTCATCTTCAGCTAGTTCAGCCAGACTAACATTTGCTAAAGTATCGCGCAATTGAGTTCTTGCACTCTCCCACACTTTATGAACCGCACAATTCATGCTTGCTTTGCAGTTTGTTGGTCGCCCCACACAATCATTGAGAAAAATCTCTCCGATCATCACCTCCACCACCTCAAGCAAAGAAATGTCCTCAGGATTCTTCAGGAGAGAATACCCCCCTTTAGCCCCCTGTCTGATGTCAATGAGAAGTGCACGGGCAAGATCCTGCGCTATCTTGGCAAGGAAGTGCGGAGGGATATCCACACGCTCTGCAATTTCCTGTTTGGAAACCAGAACCCCTTTCCCCTTGAAGGCCAAGTAAATCATACACCTGACCGCATATTCTCCAGCTCTTGTTAACCGCATTCCACACCACCAATACAAGACATATAAGATAAATATCATCTTATATACAGAGTTGTTTTTTCTGTCAATCACAATTCTATTGTGAACAGGCAATTAATCGAATGAACCAACAAGAACAAGTGCCCCTGGGATAAGGCTGGGTGGCTATTATTGAAGACGTCGTAAAAACTCTTCACCTACTTCGTTGCTACATCTTTTGTTTAATTTCAAGCAACTATCCACGAGTCTGCAACTTACGTTTACAAACCACTAAACTAGTACCTGCTTACATCTGCAACATCTCAAGAAGAGCCGAACGTTCTTCAAGCCTTGCCCGATAAGCCTTCTCCAGGTCAAGCAGGGAGGCCTTATTGGGAAGCAGACTGGAATCCTTGCCACAGCGTGACAAAAGAGACGCAAAAAATTCTTTACTGTTATTCTCATCAAAATCCATGCATTCGACCCATCGACAGAGCAGGTTCGCCAGGATAATGACCTGGTTTGACAAACTGCATTCTGCGATGCGTTCATATTCATGATGATCCCGTACCATTTCCATAAGAGGAGGTGGAAACAACCAACGATTAAGAAGCTGGCAGCCAAGCTCATCATGACCACAGCCAAGTCGCTCCAGCTCAAGCTCAAGCCCATCCATGACAACTGACTGCCCGTAAAAACTGGGATCCTGAATATCACTTAAAAATTTTTGCACAACTACCAACTTCCCAATATCATGGAGCATACCACCCAAAAAATAGATAGCATTACCTTCGTTACAGTGTTCGGCGACACACTCTGCCGCCAAGGCACATTCCAGGGAATGTTTCCATATATCCCCCATAAGGGTTTTCTGCACTCCTTTTGGTGTTTTAAAGGCCTGAAACAATACCTGTGACAAAACCAGGCACTGTACTTCACTCTTTCCCAAAAGAAGAAGGGCGTGCCTGAGAGAAGACACCTCCCTCCTGACACCGTAAAACGCCGAGTTGGCTAATCTCAACACAGACGCAACAAGCGCGACATCGCCTTTGAGCACAGGTTCCAGATCAACCACAGACGTTTCTCGGTCTGCCACCATGCCAATCACCCGGACTGCTACAGCGGGAAGAGGTGCAAAGTTATCTATACTGCTCATCACCTTCCCTCGTGGTACACACATTTTTTCCCTATCTCTTCGTAGCACGTTACTTTTCTTCCCTCTCAGAGTCAAATAAGTCTTCTGTTTCAATAATCCTCATGAGGATATCAACGAGGAAAGGATCGAATTGAACTCCTGAAAACTTTTGCAGTTCCTTCTTTACCTCTGCTCTGCTTTTACCATTTTTTTTTGTAACAGGTGCCACCATAGCGACAAAAGAATCTACCAAAGTGAAAATTCTTGCGGCCATGGGGATCTCATTCCCCCTCAAACCATCTGGATACCCTGTTCCATCAAAAAATTCATGATGCGCATGAAGAATTACTCGCTCAGAAGCAAAAAAGTCAAACATGGACGTCAATTCAAGAAGCATAACAGGTTGATCCAGTAACATTTCTTCCTGCTCTTTTGTCAAAGGCCCGTCTATTTCCAAAGAGGAATCGTTAATATAACAACGAAAAAGGTCATGCAGCTTAATGGCTCTACGAAAAGTATGAACAAGTTGCTCGGGAATATTCAATTGTTTGGCAAGGCAGTCAAGTACCTTGGTAAAAAAAACATTTCGATCTGCAAGAACTTCATACTCACGAGTCTGCGAATGAACCATGGCTTCAAAGGAGGCCAAGGTCATGGCACGGCATTTATCTACGGTGGCAGTGAGCTGGCTTTGTTGCGTTGTTCCTATCATGTTACTGATATGCTCATCTGCTCCGGCATACTGACCGACTACGGGAGCTGAGTGGTGACAGACCCTGTTCCGCCCTTCAGCTTTCGCCTGATACAGAGCATTGTCCACAAAATCAATAACACGTCCGACAGAATCTATTTCCGCCCCATGCCCCGAATAGACTCCAATTGATACTGTCACATATCGCCGATATCTGGAATTTGAAAAAACAGTCCCTCCGACTTTCTTTCTTATTTTTTCAGCGACCATTCCTGCCTGTTCTTCATCTATATTCGGCAAAATAATCAGAAATTCTTCCCCTCCGTAGCGGCCAAAAATATCAGACTCTCTCAGGTTTTTTTGGACCCTGCCAGCAAAAGTATTCAGGACAAAATCTCCGAAAGGATGTCCACAGGTGTCATTTACGTCTTTAAAAAAGTCAAGATCAAGCATAAAAACGGAAAGAGGGCTCCCGTAGCGCCTGGCAAGCGATATTTCCCTGGCAAGTTGATCCAGCAGATAGTTATGATTATAGAGACCAGTAAGGCTGTCTCGAATGGCTCGTTCTTCAAGTTTAAGATTCTGTTCTTGAATTGTAGCGGTTGCAAACTCCAGCTGCCGTTGTCTTGCGTCGAGCTCGAGAAAGACCTTTACTTTGGCCAGCAGTACCTTTGGCAAAATTGGTTTATGCAGAAAATCAACACATCCAGCGGCATACCCTTGCTCAAACAAAGTTTTTACGTACTCAGACTCTGCCAAAAAGATTACAGGAATATACCGGGTTCTCTCATTGTTACCAAGAACCATGGCGGTTTCAAAGGGACTGAGACTGGCAGGAGACACAGCAAGGAGAATCAAGGCAAAATCATAGTGTGAAACTAACTGAGCTACGTCATTCGTAGCATCAGCAATAACTACCTCCAGATCAAGGTCTCTAAGCGCTGTTCTGATACTATCCTGATTGGCAGAATCGGCATCAACAAGAAGTATGGATTGTTTCAGATTATGTTTCATTTACCTTTACAATAGATTTCAATCAATGATTCGCTTAATAGAATAATATAACAAAAAACTGAAGAATAAAAGGAGAAGAAATCCTGGAACAGCTGCCTGCATTATTTGAGATCAAGTAATGGTTGAAGCTTCTTACGTGACATTCGGGAATTTCCCTGATGGTAAAAACTCAAAAACCCCTTTCCCTCCGGCAACTGTCTAGCTGCCTCAACCGGGATCAGCTCGAGTGGTAATTCCCGTAGACGATGGCACAACAAGTCATGCGCCTCTTTTGTCTTGGTATAAACAATCAGATCCCTTGCGAAACAAGGATCTGCAAAAGAATTCATGGAAAGTAGTATATCGAGGTTCCGAGTTTCGACAAATCGCACAAAACCCGAGCTGAGATTACTATCCAAAGCTCCCCATTGTTTTATTGATAAACGAGCAGAGGAAATTCCATATCGAATGCTCTCTGTCTGAAATTCCTTATAATCTTTTCTTAATAAATCAATGGTGGAAAGACCTTCCACATTAAACTTTTCTCTTTGAACTCTATTAAAAAACTCCTCCCTGCCCATGGGACACAAGGGGAGAAGCCCCCTAACAACGACACTATCAGTTGTAGTCACCCGCCCGACTCTTTCATCAAGATTTACCGTATCGAGAAGAATGGTCCCAGCCAGAAGAGTCGCTATCTCCCGAGGAATTTGGATACCAGCTTTGTGATATTCCATCCCCACAAGCGAAGCAGTTGACCCTACATCATGAATAATTCTCGGCTCAGCTTTACTGAAAAATCCTTCATCGCGGTGGTGATCTATAATAGCAAACACTTTTGCATTATACTGTTCAAGAGAAGGGGCAAGTATGTTATGATCAAGCAGAAACAAGCTGGTATCAGCATTCATCAATTCACCGAACTCCAACTCATCAAAGAAAACAAGTGAGTCTAATGAAATACCAGCTTCTCGAAACACATATACGGCTTCAGTTCGTAACTTAAAATCTGCCCGGGGAATCGGCATAACGGGTAAAATCGTCTCACCTGGGCTTTGGCGATAAAGTAAGTATCCGTAAGCAATGGAAGAGGCCATGGAGTCCAAATCTGCCGATTCATTGCCAAGCATCACCATTGTGGCACTCTTTCTATCGGCCTTCACGGCGGCAAGATATGTATGAACAGAAATATTGGGCATCCGTTTCCTATGGGCATTATCAGGTCATACTTATTCTATGTAAATACTCACAGGGTACCGTAGCTTTTGGGCGGCAGGCTGGTGCAGGTTATGCGTAACACTGGTTCAGCATGACCGGGAAAAGATGCGGCCTCCTATAAGGAATTACACTCAAAGGTAATTCTCTTGACATTAAAAGCAAGCAGATTACAGATTAAACGCAGTCTCAGCATTCTCCCACAACCATCGGATACAAAGTATCATGAAAATACATGAATACCAGGCAAAAAGACTGTTCCGCCAATTTGGCATTCCCGCCCCCACAGGCTCAATCTGCAAGACCCAAAAGGACATAACGCGCCATCTTAAGCAAATGCAAATGCCGGTGGTCGTTAAAGCACAGATCCTTGCCGGTGGCCGTGGTAAAGGCGGTGGAGTCATTCTTGCCAGAACTATGGCAAAAGCGCAAAAGAGTGCAGAGACCATACTTGGTATGCAACTCATTACCAAACAAACAGGTGATGCTGGTACCACAGTAAAAACCATCCTTCTTGAACAGGGAGTAAGCCTTGCAAAAGAGCTGTATCTCTCCATGCTCGTTGACCGTGAGCATGAAGACATTGTCATTATTGCCAGCCGTTCCGGAGGAATGGATATCGAAACCGTTGCACGCGAGAACCCGGATCACATCATCAAGGTACATATAAACCCACTGCTTGGTTTGCAGAGCTATCAGGTGCGGGAACTCATAGCAGGGCTTGAGCTCTCCCCCTTGCTTGCCGGGGAATTCACCGAAATTCTGAAAAAACTCTACACTCTTTTTACACACTACGACTGCTCTCTTGTGGAAATCAATCCCCTTGGCATCACCAAAGAGGACACGATTATCGCGCTTGACGCCAAAATGGACCTAGACTCAAACAGCCTTTTCCGCCACCCTGACATTCTCGCCATGTATGACAGCGATGAAGAAGATGCACTTGAGACAGCAGCTTCTGCTCATGGTCTCAACTATATCCGCTTAAACGGGACAATCGGCAGCATGGTTAATGGTGCAGGACTAGCGATGGCCACCATGGATCTGATAAAACAGGCAGGGGTTGAGCCGGCAAACTTCCTTGATGTGGGAGGTGGAGCAGATGCTGAAATGGTGGAGAACGGCTTCCGTATAATTGTAAGTGACACAAATGTACGTGCCATATTTATCAACATTTTTGGTGGTATACTTCGTTGTGATATCCTGGCAGAAGGAGTAGTGGCAGCGGCCGGTAAAATGGAACTGTCTCTTCCTGTTATTGTTCGCATGGAAGGAACCAATGTGGAACAAGGACGAAGAATCCTGGCAGAATCGCACCTCAACCTGATCAATGCAGAAAACCTCAAACACGCGGCCGAACTCCTGGCCGCCATATAAATAAAGACCATGTTGAATACCCTTTTCCCAACCAGACTATACTGTTTTCTCCCCTTACTCATTCTCCTCTGTTTCTCGCCTGTATCTGCCATGGCAAAGCTTGTAATTGCCCAGGGAGGAGCCTCCGGTTATCTTTCAGGAAACAGTCTCCCGGCCATGGCTTTGGCTGTTGCCATGAACAGCAGTATCATTAAAATAGATGTGGCCCTCACTGCTGACGACGAAGTTATAGTTCTCACTTCCCCAAACATTAGCCAATTGACCAATGTCGCAGAGGTCTTCCCAGCTCGAGCTCGTGACGAAGGCAGTTACTATGCCATGGATTTCACATTAAATGAAATTAGGCTACTCACCCTTCGCGCCCCCAAAAATCACTCTCCTGTTGAATCACAGCCTAATCTCAGAATTCCAACTTTTGCAGAAACACTTGCTCTTATCAGTGCTCTTGACAGAAACCTTGAAAAAACCAGCAGCATCGCAGTCGAATTAAAACAAAATTGGCTCCACAGAAACACAGGTAAAGATCTTTCCAGGTCAGTACTCTCCATTCTACAAAAATTTGGCTACACCGGCCAAATGGGCAGGACATTCCTGATGTCCTTTGACGAAATGGAATTAAGACGAATACAACAAGAACTTCTTCCTGAGATGGAGATGAACATCAAACTGGTCCAACTCATCGAATCCAACGAAGGTCAGGAATGCATGCTCCAAGAACAGGGCGAATGGCAAAGTTACAATTACGACTGGATGTTTTACAAATCAGGCCTTCGAAAATTGAGCAAAACTGTGGCGGCGATTGGCCTCCCAAAACATATGCTGGTAGACTCAAAAGGGAAACTGCTGCAGAGTGATTTTGTCATAAATGCACATGACCTTGGCATCCTCCTTTTTACTTTTCCCATTGAAAAAGGAGCCACCGGCCAACTGCCCTTTGTCCACAGCTTTAATGAAGAGCTTGAATTTTTATATTTCACTGCTGACATTGACGGCATCATCACCGGTTACTGTGAAAACGCCCTCCAGTACCTCAGAAAACGGCGGGAAGAGCCTGTCCCCTTTCCTTCGTTAGAAAATACAACGGGCGGCGATCCACTTCGCCTAACCA